>JBEDHB010000088.1:0-5604 GCA_041174325.1 Pseudomonadota bacterium | reverse complement strand
ATGCTTGGTCGCAAGCCTTCACGATCTTCGCTACCTCTGCGGTTGTTTTTGGAAGTAAAACGGCGAGCGCTTTACCGTGATAGCGATTGCGCCAATCACTCAGATAGGGTGCTTGATCATTGGGCTCTACCAATACATAAGCATTTCCAACAATCGACTGACAATGCAAAATAAATTCAGAGTGATTCATGCGATGATTCTAGTGTTTTGATTCGTCAGCGGCTTTTGCCTTAGCTGCTGCTTTAATGGGCTTGAGATACATCAGTAAAGCAATAAAAACAGTGACCGATAAAATGAGTTCGAGCATGGCCATCCACATATTCCAGCCTGATTCGGTAATGCGGGTTAAGGCCTCGGTGGTATAGATGAGGATCGCCATACTGCTCCATTGCATGGTGTAAACGTTAGCGCGCCACACGCCCGGCAACATAATGATCAAAGGCACTGCCTTTAATATCAACCATGAGCCTCCGGGTCGTAGCGGTGAAATTAACCATTCCCAGGCCACGCATAACACAATTAAATCAACGATTGCGGCACTCGCAATCAACACATACTTATCTTTCTTTAGTAATCCGCTGAGCATGATTTATTGACCACCCTGAAGACGTAAAGCGACTTCAGCTAAGCGCTTACCTTGCGCAATCGCTAAGCGGGATTCCTCCGCACTAATCGGAGCGCTGCCATCGGCATGCGCAAGGTGCGAGACACCATAGGGCGTTCCACCAGTCGTGGTGTTCATGAGTTCGGGATGGCTATACGGTAGACCAAGCAGCACCATACCGTGATGGAAAAGAGGAATCATCATGGAAAGGAGGGTGGTTTCTTGGCCGCCATGCAAACTACCAGTGCTTGTAAAAACACACGCGGGCTTGCCTTGTAGCGCACCGCTTAACCATTGTGAGGAGCTGCCGTCCAAAAAATACTTGAGCGGCGCAGCCATATTGCCAAAGCGGGTCGGTGAACCCAGTGCCAAACCAATGCATTCCTCTAAATCGGAATACTCCACATACGGAGGCCCATCCTTCGGTACGGGCGGCTCACTGGCTTCGCAAACGGTTGACACCGCAGGCACAGTCCGCAGACGCGCGCTAACCCCGGGCACACTCTCAATTCCTTGGCTAATCAGTCGCGCGAGCGCCTCGGTCGCGCCGTAGCGGGAGTAATACAACACCAGGATCTCGGATGAACGCATACGCTGCTCTTTCTATGGAATTTCAGATAGATCCCCTATGATACGGTCATGCCATTATCTTTTCCGATCGAGCGTTGGTTGCCTTTGGGCAAGGAGCTTTGGGATCGCAATCAACATTTGCGCTTGAGCCAGGTATCGGCTAGTTTGGCATTCACCACCATTTTGTCCCTAGTGCCGATGCTGACTATTGGGTCGATCCTGCTCAGTCAATTTCCAGCAGTCATTAACCTTCGCAACGCTTTTCAGACTTGGCTTCTGAAAAACTATTTTCCCGGCGGAATTAGTCAACAGGTATTTAGTTACTTTAACCAGTTCTCTGCCAAAGCCAAGGGTTTAACCATCGTAGGCTCTCTTGGGCTCTTAATCACAACGATTTTGACCATGGTGGTGATTGAGCGCGCCTTTAATGAGATCTGGAAGGTCAAAGAGCGTCGACCTTTTCTTAAAAAACTTATCATCTATTTCGCGGCAACGGTGATCGGTCCCATCCTCTTAGGCTTGGGGATTTATCTCAGCAGCGTGTTACTGGGTTCGGCCAGCGGTTGGTTTCCCACCTTATCGGCAGGATTCAAATTCATTAGCACCATTATTCCTAGCGTATTGGCGTTCATCGTCTTTGCGTTGGCCTATCGGATTCTGCCTTATGCGCCAGTGACCTGGCGGGATGCGCTGATTGGAGCCGCATTTGTGGCGGTGGTCTATGAGATCACCAAGTTTGGATTTGCCTATTTCATGACCCAGGCTGCCTTTTATAAAACGGTCTATGGCACTTTTGCGATCTTGCCGCTGATGTTGATTTGGATCTACATCACCTGGTGGCTTACGCTTGCCGGTGCAGTGATCGTCGCGAATTTACCAACCATTCGGCAAAAGCGCCTGCAAGAACAAGCACCCGCCTAATGCCATAATGATGGTATGTCTGGAAATACTTTAGGCCTTCTATTTGCTGTGACCACCTTTGGTGAGTCGCATGGTCCCGCAATTGGTGCGGTGGTCGATGGTTGTCCACCAGGAATGAAACTATCGGTCGATGATATTCAGGTGGATCTGGATCGTCGCAAGCCAGGTACCTCGCGCCATGTGACTCAACGCAAAGAAGAGGATAAGGTCGAGATTTTATCTGGCGTCTTTGAAGGCAAAACTACTGGTACCCCCATTTGCTTATTGATTCGCAATACCGATCAACGCAGTCAGGATTACAGCGAGATTTTGCAAACCTTTCGTCCCGGTCATGCTGATTACACCTATCACTATAAATACGGCTTTCGAGACCCACGTGGTGGTGGGCGTTCTTCGGCGCGCTTAACCGCTCCCGTGGTTGCTGCCGCAGCGATTGCTAAGAAATGGTTGCGGGAACACTACGGCACCCAAATCGTGGCACATATGAGCCAACTGGGTGAGATTGCCATTCCATTTGAAGATGCCCAAGAAATTGCTCGCAATCCATTCTTTGCTGCGAATGCCAGCATCATTCCCAAGCTCGAAGAGTACATGGATCAACTCCGTAAAGCAGGCGATTCGTGTGGGGCCAAGATTGAGGTGGTGGCACGTCAGGTGCCAATTGGTTTGGGCGAGCCCCTCTTTGATAAGTTGGATGCCGATATTGCCCATGTGATGATGGGTATTAATGCTGTTAAGGGCGTTGAGATTGGCGAAGGATTTGGCGTGGTCGCCCAAAAGGGGAGCGCTCATGGTGATGAGATGCATCCAGATGGCTTTGCGAGTAATAATGCCGGCGGTGTTCTGGGTGGTATTAGTACTGGGCAGGATATTCATGTATCGATTGCGATCAAGCCAACTTCAAGCATCATGAGCCCCAAAGAGACTATTGACTTGCACGGCAAACCCGCGACGATTCAGACCAAAGGGCGCCATGACCCCTGCGTCGGAATTCGTGCGGCGCCAATTGCTGAAGCGATGTTGGCCTTGGTGCTGATGGATCATGCCTTGCGTCATCGCGCTCAGTGTGGCGATGTCTCGGTGAGTCCTCCCGCCATTCCGGCCTCACGCAACCCCTAAGGATTCATGACAGCGTCCTCGCGTTGGGCCTTCGGGGCCTTTTTCTTTTTGTACTTCGCCTATATTGGCCTCATGTCACCCTATGCCAGCTTGTACTTCTCAGAGCTCGGGTTTAGTGCCATCGAGATCGCCGCCTTAATGTCGATGTTGCAGGTGACCCGTATCTTGGGCCCTTTTTCGTGGGGCTGGCTCTCGGATTATTTATCCAACCGAGTGGGCATCATGCGTTTTTGTGGAGCCCTAGCGGTTCTATGCTTCTTAGTCATTTTCTATTTGGAGCGCTACATCCCATTTTTAATCTGGATGTTTATTCTGCACACCATTCTGAGTAGCATGGTGCCCCTTGGGGAGGCAGCAACCGTCCACGCCTTATTTAAAGACAATTCGTTTGACCATCGCTATGGACGCTTGCGCCTTTGGGGATCGATCGGCTTTATTGCCATGGTGCTCTTCGCTGGCGAGGTATTTCAATGGTGGGGGATTGAAGTCTTTCCATGGCTGGGTCTAGGCGTATTGATTGCACTGGCCATCGATACTTTTTTACTGCGAGAGCCAAAAATTGAGCGTCAACCCCTAGTGCGCGGAGAACTTCGTACCGTATTACAACGCTCAGAGGTGCGCTGGTTCTTGGTTTCAGCATTTGCCATGATCTTTGGTCACGCTGCATTGTATGTTTTCTACTCTCTATACCTTGCAGATTTGGGCTACAGCAAATCCGAGATTGGGTTTTTCTGGACATTGGGCGTAAGCGCGGAGGTCATCTTCTTTTATTTTCAGAGTAAGGTCATGTCGCGATACTCACCAACGAGTGTGTTGCAAGCAACATTCATCATTGCGGTGATCCGCTTTGTGTTAATTGGCTACTTTGCGACTACCAGTCTTCTAATTCTGGCGCAGCTAATGCATGCCGCAACCTTCGCGGCTCACCATAGTGCGAGTACGAAATTAATTCAGGGATGGTTCAGTGGCCCCTTGCAAGCACGAGGCCAGGCACTATTTACTACCGTTGCCTATGGCTTTGGTGGAACCATGGGTGGATTATGTGCAGGCTGGATTTGGGACCATTGGGGCCCCAATCAAGTATTTGGTATGGCAGCTGTCGCATGCGCCTTCGCTAGCGTTGCAATTACTCAAGTGAAAACCACTCCGAAAGTTCTACATTCCTGAGTAGTTCGGACCACCACCGCCCTCAGGGGTGACCCATACAATATTTTGCGTAGGATCTTTGATGTCACAGGTTTTGCAATGCACGCAATTTTGGGCATTAATTTGTAACTTAGGCTTGCCTTCCACCTCGATGTATTCATAAACACCCGCAGGGCAATAGCGTTGCTCAGGACCCGCATAGATATCCAAATTAATTGCAATAGGCACGCTCTGATCCTTGAGGGTGAGATGTGCTGGTTGATTCTCCTCATGATTGGTATTAGAGATAAATACTGAGGAGAGTCGATCAAAGGTAATTTTGCCATCGGGTTTTGGGTATTCAATGACCTGATGCAGACGAGCGGGTTCGAGGTATTCGTAATCGGCTTTTTTCTGGTGAATAGTCCACGGCACATTGCCACCAAACACCTTTTGTTCAATACCAACCATGAAGGTGCCCAGATATAAACCTTTGGACATCCACGCTTTAAAGTTACGCGCCTGCTTGAGTTCTGTGTAAAGCCAACTGTTCTTAAAGGCGCTGGGGTAGGCGGTCAAAATATCATTGGCCCGGTTTTCTGAAAGCGCAGACATCGCCGCCTGTGCGGCCAACATGCCGGATTTAATCGCTGCATGACTTCCCTTAATACGTGATGCGTTGAGATAGCCCGCATCGCAGCCAATCAGAGCGCCTCCGGGGAATACCGTTTGCGGCAAACTATTTAAGCCGCCAGCGGTAATGGCGCGCGCACCATAGGCCAAGCGCTTACCGCCCTCAAACGTAGGACGAATCGCGGGATGTAATTTATAACGCTGGAACTCATCAAAGGGACTGAGATAAGGGTTGCGATAGGAGAGGCCAACCACCATTCCCACTGCAACCTTGTTCTCGCCAAAGTGATACAAAAATGATCCGCCATAGGTCTGACGATCGAGTGGCCAACCCGCCGTATGAATCACTAAACCTGGGTGATGGTTCTCAGGCGTTACTTCCCAGAGTTCCTTAATGCCAATGCCATAACTCTGCGGATCGGATTCGCGATCAAGTTGGTATTTAGTGATGAGTTGCTTGCCGAGATGACCGCGTGAGCCCTCGGCAAATAAGGTGTACTTGGCCCGTAATTCCATACCGAGCTGAAATTGCTCAGACACCTTGCCATCTTTATGAATCCCTAAATTACCAGTGGCCACTCCGCAGACTGCGCCCTGGGGATTGAATACTATTTCTGCAGCAGCAAACCCTG
>JBEDHB010000087.1:0-5861 GCA_041174325.1 Pseudomonadota bacterium | reverse complement strand
ATAATGG
Organism: Pseudomonadota bacterium; assembly: GCA_041174325.1. Taxonomy (GTDB): domain Bacteria; phylum Pseudomonadota; class Gammaproteobacteria; order Burkholderiales; family Burkholderiaceae; genus Polynucleobacter. Next base: position 5,854 of record JBEDHB010000087.1, on the reverse strand, counting down.
GCAGTAGCCCAGCCCATCAGGCTTCCCAGTAGTAAATAAGCCAAAAACCCCATTCAAAATGCCCCTATTAGCCCCAAGAAACCTATAATTATCAATATGAAGCTGTTGACTTTGGGCATTAACCATCACACAGCGCCAGTTGCCGTTCGGGAAAAAGTGGCCTTTGATCCCGAGGGTCTGCTTGACGCATTATCCGACCTACGCTCCCATTTGGGTGGCGTTAATCGTGGCGGCATGCCCGAGGCAACGATTCTTTCGACCTGCAATCGTACCGAACTTTACTGCGCTGCCAATGATCCTGCCTCTGAGGGCGAGTTTCATGAGGCAACGTTTGATTGGCTAGCCAAAAGCCAAAATTTAGCACCCAGCGTTTTACAACCGCATATTTATACCCTGCCGCAATCAGACGCGGTTCGTCATGCGTTTCGGGTCGCTTGTGGTTTGGATTCAATGGTGATTGGTGAGACCCAAATCTTGGGCCAAATGAAAGATGCGGTTCGCACTGCTAATGAGGCTGGTGCCTTAGGAACCTATCTCAATCAACTTTTTCAGAAAACCTTCTCCGTTGCCAAAGAAGTTCGTGGCTCAACCGAGATTGGCGCTCATTCTATTTCGATGGCTGCCGCATCGGTTCGCTTAGCCGAGCGCATCTTTGCATCGATTGGGGAACAGAAAATTCTTTTCATTGGTGCCGGTGAAATGATCACCCTCTGCGCCACCCACTTCGTAGCTCGCAAACCCCGCGGTGCAGCGATTGCAAATCGTACCGTAGAGCGTGGTCAAGAGCTAGCCGACTCGATCTCAGCCCAAAATATTGAAGCGGAGTCTTTTCGTCTGAATGATCTTCCAACACGCCTTCATGAGTTTGACATCATTGTCTCGTCTACCGCTAGCCCGCTACCCATCATTGGCCTAGGGATGGTGGAAAGTGCCCTGAAACTCAGGCGTCGCAAGCCCATGGTGATGATTGATCTAGCAGTGCCGAGGGACTTTGAGCCCGAGATTGCCCGCTTAAACGATGTGTATCTCTATACGGTCGATGATTTGGGAACCATGGCCCAAGCCGGTGCCAATTTACGTCAAGCTGCGGTGAGCCAAGCCGAGATCATTATTGAAGAGCGTGTGAGTAATTTCATGCACTGGCTACAAGGCCGCAATGCCGTACCGTTAATCCAAGATCTTCAATTACAAGGTGATCGCCTGCGTCAAATTGAGCTAGAGCGCGCACTTAAGCGCCTGGTGCGCGGTGAAGACCCGCAAGAGGTTCTCAATGCCATGGCCCAAGGCCTCACTAACAAGTTTTTGCATGGCTCCTTGCATGCCCTCCAACACGCCAGTGGTTCAGAGCGTGATGCTTTGCTCAAATTACTGCCCAAGTTATTTGCCACCCACTCAAGCGATAAAAATAATCCATCCGATAGTCATTAGATGAAATCCAGCATGCGTGCCAAGCTGGAGCATCTGGATGCCCGTTTGGCTGAACTCAATACCATTTTGATGCAAGAAGACTCCGCGAAGGATATGGATGTCTATCGCAAACTTACGCGTGAGCACGCCGATATCTCAACAGTGGTGGAGCAGTTTGGGCTTTACAAAAAAGCAGAGGCTGATGCAAAGGCTGCGAGCGAAATGCGCCCTGACCCTGAAATGAAGGATTTTGCTGACGAAGAAGAAAAAGATGCACAAGCACGTATGGCCGAGCTTGAGAAAAGCCTGCAAACTCTTTTACTTCCCAAAGATGAAGACGATGGACGCAATATCTTCTTAGAGATCCGAGCAGGAACTGGTGGTGACGAGAGTGCCTTATTTGCGGCTGATCTTCTGCGAATGTATTCCCGCTTTGCCGAACGTCAGGGCTGGAAAACCGAGATTGTCAGTCAAGCCGAGTCTGATCTGGGAGGCTATAAAGAGGTCATTGTTCGGTTAGCTGGCAATGATGTCTATGCCAAGATGAAGTTTGAGTCCGGTGGCCATCGGGTACAGCGCGTCCCCCAAACTGAGACCCAGGGACGAATACATACATCGGCTTGTACCGTTGCAGTCATGCCCGAAGTGGACGAGATCGAGAGCATCAAAATTAATCCAGCAGAGATCCGCATTGATACCTTTCGTGCCTCAGGTGCCGGTGGGCAGCACATCAATAAAACAGACTCAGCAGTGCGGATCACTCATCTTCCCACCGGGATTGTGGTGGAATGCCAAGACGATCGTAGCCAACATCGCAATAAAGATCAGGCAATGAAAGTTCTGGTCTCGCGCATCATGGATGCTCAACGGCATGCGCAGCAGCAAGAACAAGCCCAAACCCGCAAATCCTTAGTGGGTAGCGGCGATCGCAGTGACCGGATTCGTACCTATAACTTCCCCCAAGGTCGAATTACCGATCACCGCATCAATCTAACCCTCTACAAAATTGACGCCATGATGGATGGTGATATTGGTGATTTATTAAATGCTCTAGCAGCGGAGCATCAAGCCGAACTATTAGCCGCCATGGGCGATGCGTAATCCGCATCATGGCCAACACAATTGCCGCTTTCCTCGAGAACACGACACTCAATAAGACTGATGCCAAGGCGCTGCTCGCGCATTTGCTTGACAAACATCTGGGTTGGCCTCGCTCTGCACTGATTTCCAGAGATCAAGAGCCCCTCCCTAATGAACTTTTAATTGCCTGGAAATCCCTTGAAGCACAGCGCATATCTGGGGTACCGGTGGCTTACCTCACTGGTATAAAAGGTTTTCATGGGATTGAGCTCATGGTCAATGAGGCTGTATTAATCCCCCGCCCTGAGACCGAGCTATTGGTGGATCTTGCACTAGAAGAAATGAAGCGCATTCATACAAACTTTCCTGGTCAAGTCGTTCAGATTCTGGATTTAGGGACAGGCTCTGGAGCCATTGCCCTAGCCCTAGCCATTGCCCATCAATGCGCCATCAGTAAAGCGCTGATCAATTTAAGCATTCTGGGGGTTGATCAATCAGCCGCTGCAATTGAACTTGCGCGCGAGAACGCCAAAGCCCTAGGGCTTAACCATTTGGTCGAGTTTTTGCAAAGCAATTGGTATGCGGCAATACCCGATCGCTATCAAACGACATTTGACGTAATCGTCAGTAATCCGCCCTATATTCAAAAAGATGATCCGCATTTACAGCATGGCGATCTACGCTTTGAGCCCAAATCGGCGCTCACCGATGATGGCGATGGCCTAACTTGCATTCGAGAGATTGTGAATAATGCCCATCGTTATTTAAAGCCCGGTGGCCTCATTGCCTTAGAACATGGTTATGATCAGGCAGCTGAAGTTGCTAAGCTCCTAGGAAGCCATGCCTTTCAAGAGATTAGCTCTCTTGCTGATTTGGCAGGCCATTTAAGAGTGACACTTGGCAGAAAATAAGACCCTACTTTTTAATCAGTCATAAAATAGCTATCAAGTAAAAATCAAAGCAAAACCCAGTTCGTTTATGAAAGGATTTCATCACCATGAGTGATACTCAAACCAAGATCAAAGAAATTGTAACCAGCCATCCCGTGGTTCTGTTTATGAAAGGGACGGCACAGTTCCCACAATGTGGTTTCTCTGGAAATGCCATTAATGTTCTGCGCGCCTGTGGTTTAGAGACCTTGCATACGGTCAATGTCTTTGATGACGAAGCCATTCGGCAGGGCATCAAGGAGTATGCGAACTGGCCAACAATACCCCAGCTCTATGTCAATGGCGAGTTTATTGGTGGCTCAGACATTATTACTGAGATGTATCAAAGCGGCGAACTCAAAAAACTACTCGGTCTTTGATCGTTAGCCCAATCCTCAAAAGCTCACTCGGTGGGCTTGGTCTACAGTAGACTAAGCCCATGCCCGATCTTCATACCGCCATTACCGTTATTGCCCTTGGTCTTGCCATCGGACTTGGGATTTATGTTGTCATTCTTCGATCAAACCAGAATCAACAACAAAGTTCCATTACAGATCTAACCACTCAATTAGAGCAAATTCGGGAGGGGCGGGATCTAGCCCTCCAGCGCGCCATTCGCCTAGAAACCGAGTTGGATTCTGAACGCAAGCAAGTACACCATCGAATTGAGTCATTAAACGAGGCCAAGGAGGCGCTCACCAATCAGTTTAAGAATCTAGCAAATGAGATCCTCGAGGATAAAACCAAGAAGTTCACGGAGCAAAACGCTCAGCAGCTCGATATCCTGCTAAAGCCTTTACAAACCAAACTCACTGAGTTCAAGGAACAGGTGAGCAACTCCTATGAAAAAGAATCCAGAGAGCGTTTTGCACTCAAACACGAGATTGAGCGTCTAGCCAATCTCAACCTCAAGATGTCCGATGAGGCACGATCGCTTACCAATGCACTAAAGGGCGACTCCAAGATCCAAGGGAATTGGGGAGAACTGGTTCTGGAATCCATCCTAGAGTCCTCAGGGTTACGTAAAGGCGAAGAGTATCTGGTTCAAGATAGTCATACGCAAGCAGATGGTAGTCGCTTGCAGCCCGATGTGATTATTAAACTGCCCGAGGGTCGTCACCTCGTGATTGATAGTAAGGTATCCATCACGGCCTATGCCAGACATACTGAGGCAGTCACTACCGATGAAGCCGATAAAGAACTGCTCGCCCACATTCAATCGATTCGGCAACATATTCAAGGTTTATCTGGTAAGAACTATGCTGGAATTGCCGATATCGCCAGTGTGGACTTTGTCTTGATGTTTATCCCGATTGAACCTGCCTTCTTAAGTGCTCTCAAGTCTGCCCCCAATCTCTACCAAGAGGCGCTTAGTAAAAACATTGTCTTGGTATGCCCCAGCACCCTAATGGCCACCTTGCGAACTGTTGCCCACTTGTGGAGACAGGATCAACAGAATAAAAATGCCATGGAGATCGCACGTCAGTGTGCCAACCTCTATGACAAATTTGTAGGCTTTGTGGAAGACCTTGAACAAATCGGCAAGCGCCTAGACCAAGCGCAATCCAGTTATCACGATGCCTTTAATAAACTCAAATCGGGCAAAGGTAACTTGATTAAAGCCGCTGAAAAGGTTAAAGAACTAGGCGTGAAGCCCAATAAAACGATTGCGAGCAATCTACTCACACAAGACGATGAGTCTGCATAAATAAAAACCCGCTCACCAGGAGCGGGTCTTCATGAACAACGAATTGCTAATTAAGCAGCTTTACGAGCCTTTGCAGGAGCAGCCGCTTTTTTCACTTGAGCCAATTGGCCTTGGAACGCTTCAAATGCTTGATCAGCGGATTTCTCAACGGTTGACAATGCATCTTTGCTCGCTTCACGGAACTGCTCAATACCTTGCATCACCGAGTTCATCGAGGTTTTGAATGCCGATACAAACACATCCGAACCAGCAGGTGCATTTGCAGCCAAGGTGTTTACCCAGTCTTGCATGCCAGCTTGAGCTTGCTCAATGCTAGCTTCGACTACATCAGCAAACTCTTTGCCGCTCTCACGCAATACTTTGGTTACTTTACGCTGATGAGCAATCGCTTGGTTGCCAACGTCTTGCAAAGTATCCGCTTGCAAAAGTTCGGTCACTTGCTTGGGATCTTTTGCATTCAATACTTGCTGAATGTTCTCTTGAGCATTTAACAACGCAGCTTTAGAGGCGTCGTAGTTCAATTCAACGAGTTTCTGAGCATTCTCCAGAGCAGCTTCGCTCAATGAAAATACGGTCTCGAGGTTTTTGCTCTGAATTTGCGACAATTTTGCGCTTACTTGATCTTGATTCATGGTGTACTCTCCAATTAGTTAATTTGTTCAATATTGCACTGCACCATGAAACTATACCTAATTATTTGCTGCTATGCAATAAATATGTGTGCAATGCA
>JBEDHB010000086.1:0-5991 GCA_041174325.1 Pseudomonadota bacterium | reverse complement strand
CGAATGATCAATTACGCGTACAGGGTATGGATCAGAAAAGCATCGATCGACTCGCTAAAACGGGAGTGATTGAGTCCATTAATAATGTCGTAGCAACGATCCCGGGTCAAATTGTGGAGCGCAAGATCAATAAAGGCCAGGTAGTTCAGCCCTCCGAGGCACTCTTTACGATTGCAGACCTGAGCACTTTGTGGGCGGTTGCCGAGGTGCCCGAAGGAAACTCTTCCTTACTCCAAAAGGGTCAAAAATCCTCGGTGATTATTCCGGCTTTGCGTAATCGCGTGATCGAAGGGGTAATCTCGCACGTGGATGCGATCGTTAATCCACAAACCCGTACTGTTGTTGTACGAATGGACATTCCTAACTCCACCGGACAAATTCGTCCAGGGATGTTGGCGACCATGTTGATCGATAGTGAACCGGTTGAGCGCTTAGTAGTGCCAAATTCTGCGGTAATTCGGGAAGATAACCAAGATTACGTATTTGTGCGAGGCGAAGACGACCAATACAAAATGGTTCCCGTCAAAGCCGGACCCGAGGGCAAAGGCATGCGCGCGATTCTTTCTGGCCTCAAAGAGGGTGAGGAAATTGCCATAGAAGGCGCATTTCATCTAAACGCGGAACGCAAGCGTCAGCTTAGTGGTGGCGGCTAAGACCATTCAATATGATTGAGCGCATTGTCCGTTTTGCTCTTCAGCAACGCCTACTGGTGGTGGTGATCTCCGTTTGCCTATTCTTCGTGGGCTTATTTGCTACGAAGCGCTTATCAGTTGATGCCTTTCCAGATGTCACGAATATCCAGGTGCAAATCGCAACCGAGGCTCCAGGTAAATCACCCGAAGAGGTCGAGCGTTTTGTCACCATCCCGATTGAGTTAGGCATGACGGGCTTGCCAGGGCTCGTAGAAATGCGCTCACTCAACCGTAACGGTATTTCCATTGTGACCTTGGTCTTTACAGATAAGACCAGCATCTACTTCGCTCGTCAACTTGTTCTGGAACGTTTGATTGAGGTTGCCTCTCGCATGCCTGATGGGGTCACTCCTGTCTTGGCGCCACCGACCACGGGACTCGGGGAGGTTTATCAGTACACCCTCGAGCATCCATCTGATGGTAATCGGGAGTTAACCGAAGACGAGTTACAAGAGCGCCGCACGATTCAGGATTGGGTGGTGCGCCCGATGTTGCGCTCGATTCCAGGTGTTGCTGAGATCAATACCCAAGGCGGCTTCGCGAAAGAGTATCAAGTGTTGGTCAACCCTGAGCGCTTGCGGCACTACGGAATTACTTTGCAAGATGTGTATGTGGCGCTGGCTCGAAACAATGCCAATTCAGGAGGTGGCCAATTACCGACTTATGCGGAGCGCTATTTGATTCGTGGGGTTGGTCTCGTGGCAAAGCCAGAAGACATTGGCAAGATCATTTTGAAGGAAGTGAAGGGCACCCCAGTTTATGTACGTAACGTAGCTGAGGTCATGATTGGTAATGAGATTCGGCAAGGTGCCATTATTAAAAATGGCGTTACCGAGGGCGTGGCCGGCATTATTCAGATGAACCGCGGAGCGAATGCTCGCGAGGTAGTCAATCGCATTAAGACCAAGGTCGCCGAGATTAACGAGCGTAAGTTATTGCCTGAGGGTTTGCAGATTGTTCCGTTCTATGATCGAACCGATCTGGTCAATGCAGCGATGTTCAATGTCGCCAAGGTCTTAGTTGAGGGCATCATCTTGGTGATTGTGTTGCTCTTCTTGTTCTTGGGCGATGTGCGTTCATCGATCATTGTGGTGGCTACTCTGATCTTGACCCCACTATTAACTTTCTTTGTGATGAACCGCTATGGCATCTCAGCGAACTTGATGTCCTTGGGTGGTCTCGCAATCGCAATCGGCATTATGGTTGACGGCTCAGTCGTGGTGGTTGAAAACACCTTTGCTAAATTGGGCGCTCGCCTAAAGATGGGTGAGTCCCGCAACCGAATTATCTTAGAGGCGGCCACCGAGGTTGGTAAACCCGTGCTCTTTGGTGTGGGCATCATCATCTTGGTATTTATGCCATTGCTTGCGCTTGAAGGCATGGAGGGCAAGATGTTTGCCCCGATGGCGATCACGATTGCGATTGCGCTTACCATCTCATTAATCCTATCGTTTGTGCTGTCCCCGGTCTTGTGTTCCTACATCCTAAAAGGTGGCAGTGAAGATGACACAAAGGTTGTGGCTAAATTGCGTAAGCCCTATAACTTCATGCTTGATTGGAGTTTGAAGCATCCACGTTTAGTCGTAAAACGCGCTCTGATTGCTTTGGGTGCTAGCGTCGTTCTCTTCGTTTTCTTAGGTAAATCATTTATTCCGGTGATGCAAGAGGGTTCGATTACTCCCGTGATTGTGCGCTCAGCCAATATTGCACTCGATGAGTCGATTAAGTTGGAGTTTGAGGCCCTCAAACGAATCATGACCATTCCTGGTGTAGAAATGGCGGTATCCCGTTTAGGACGTGGTGAGTCCCCAGCTGACCCGGGTCAGCCATTCGAGTCCGATCCGATCGTGACCTTAAAGCCCTTGGGTGATCGGGACTTGAGTCAAGAAGAGATTGCCAATCAGATCCGTGAGAAATTAAAGACCTTGCCCGGTGTGGAGTTGGTGATCTCTCAACCGATTGCGGCGCGGGTCGATGAAATGGTCTCGGGGGTGCGCTCACAAGTGGCTATTAAGATCTTTGGTGACGATATCGAGACCCTGATCAAACTGGGTACTCAGATTAGCCAAATTTTGTCGCGCATGAAGGGCAGTACCGATCTGCGGATTGAGCAAGCCTCTGGCCAAAACTACCTCAATATCAAGATTGATCGCGATGCGATTGCGCGCTACGGTATCAATGTGGCCGATGTCAACGACGTGATTGAAACCGCAATCGGTGGTAAGCAGGCCTCCACGGTCTATGAGGGTGAACGTCGCTTCCCGATGGTCTTGCGCTACCCAGCTCCTTATCGTGACAAGATTGATGCCATTGAGAACATCATTCTGCTATCGCCCAATGGCGCTCAGGTATTGATGAAGGATCTGGCCAAGATTGAGTTACTCGATGGCCCACCCCAAATCTCACGCGAGTCAGGTAAGCGTCGTTTGGTGATTGGTGTGAACGTGCAGGGCCGTGATTTGGGCGGTTTTGTGGATGAAGCCCAAAAGAAAATTGCGCAGGATGTGAAGTTGCCTGAGGGCTACACCTTGGTCTGGGGTGGTCAGTTTGAGAACATGGAGCGCGCCATGGCACGCCTCATGATCATTATTCCGCTCACGATTGCCGCGATTTTCTTCTTACTCTTTATGCTATTCCAATCGATTCGCTTGGCTGGACTGATTATTTTGGTTCTGCCGTTTGCATCGATTGGAGGTATCTTTGGTCTCTTTATTACCGGCGAGTATTTATCAGTACCAGCTGCGGTCGGATTTATCAATCTTTGGGGTATTGCGGTATTAAACGGTGTGGTACTGATCTCCTTTATTAAGCAATTGCGCGATGACGGTATGCCTTTGCATGAAGCCCTCATTGACGGTTGTGCGCACCGCTTTAGACCTGTGATGATGACCGCATCGGTGGCGATGTTGGCGTTGATACCCATGCTGTTCTCGGGCGGCCCGGGATCGGAAGTTACAAGACCTCTTGCTATTGTGGTTATTTCAGGTCTAATTACCTCAACAGGCTTAACATTACTGGTGTTACCGGTCTTGTACGGTTGGTTTGAAGAGAAAAAGGTTGAAGCGTGATTGAGATCAAAGCAGTGATTCGTCCGAATAAATTACCCGTTGTGCGGGCTGCACTAATGGATACCCCAGGATTTCCTGGGATGACGGTGACCAAGGTCGAGGGCTGCAGTGCGCCTACCCGGGTCGAGAAAACCACCATCAAGGATGAGTTAACCGATTACTCTGCAAAAGTTCGGATTGAAATCGTTTGCAATGATGAAGTGGCTGATGCGATCATGGATCGGATCGTAGAAGCTTGTCAAACTGGGCAAGTGGGTGATGGTATTGTTTGGAAGGTCAATGTCGATCGCGCCTTCTTTATTGCGAAGAACTACCCAAACCCAATTAATTAAGTGCGCGACTGCTGATGGCTTTGCCTTGTGCATTCACTTTCACAAGAAGCATTTGACCTACGCCAACCGACACACCAGTATAGGCATATGTATTGACCTGATGGGTCACCAAAATCAGCGGTAATTTGTTTGACTTGAATAGTTGCTGCCGCACAAATGCCTCTAACTCTCTGGTCTGTTTACCGCTCTCGCTCATTTCATTAAAGAACGAACCGAGAGAACGCTCCGCAGTCACTGGACCTTTATTAAGCAAAACCGCCGTATCAAGGCAGCGGCACCAGGGGCTACTGAAGACACGAGCCTCACTAATGCCTTGCTTACTTAGCCATACACCAATCTCTTTGGCTTGTTGACGACCATACTCACCGAGATTGCGCTGGGTCGAGCAATCGCCAATGCGATAGCCGGGCGGATCGCCAATACCGGGAGCATCGGCGTGACGCATGATGATGAGACTCGAGCCAGATTGAAGCTCAGAGAGCAGGTTGGCATTTGCCAATGGCATGAATACAAGCCACGCACAGAGCGCGACAAGGATTCGGATCAAGGCAATACCTTCCCTGGGTTCATGATGTTTTTGGGGTCTAGGGCGGTCTTAATGGAGCGCATCAGTTGGTGCGCCACCGATCCGCGGTGCGCCTCGAGATCAGGAAGCTTTAGTTGCCCAATGCCATGCTCCGCAGAGATCGAGCCATGGTGTTTCTCGACCTGAGAATAGACCACATCATGAATCACTTCTTCATGAGCGCAATTGAATTCGCTGGCATTGGCTCCAATCGGCGGCGCAATGTTGTAATGCAAATTGCCGTCACCCAAATGACCAAAATTGATGATGCGTACCCCAGCAAATTTCCCCCGAATCAATTGATCGGTCTCGGTGATGAAGGCATCGAGTCCTGAGATTGGTAGCGAGATATCGTGTTTTAGGTTGGCGCCTTCTTGCGCTTGCGCCATGGTGATGTGCTCACGCATGGTCCAAAACGATTGAGCTTGCGAGAGATTGCTCGCAATCACCGCATCACTCGCAATACCAGCCTCAAATGCAGACTCGAGGACCTGTTCCATTAAATTACGGGCATGTTCTTCACCCTCATGATCCGATAGCTCAACCAAGACGGTATACATGGGATCATTGGTTAAGGGATTTTTCATGTGAGGGAATTGCTTGGCGGTGAGGTCTAGGGAGTCCTTTGACATCATTTCAAAGCCAGTGAGCAGGGCGGCAGTACGTTTCTGAAAAAGACTCAGCAACTCAATCGTTGCTGGAATATTCGGGACGGCCACTAAGGCGGTCCATTGGGTCATGGGCAAAGGATAGAGTTTCATGACCGCAGCGGTAATAATGCCTAGACAACCTTCCGAGCCGATGTACAAATCACGCAAATCGAATCCGGTGTTGTCCTTGCGTAAGCTGCGCAGGCCATGCAAGATCTCACCTTGCGCAGTGACCACTTCGAGGCCCAAACACAGTTCACGGGCATTGCCGTAGCGCAGTACATTGGTGCCACCGGCATTGGTGGCCAAGTTGCCACCAATCTGGCAGCTTCCTTGGGCGCCAAGACTGAGTGGAAACAAAAAACCCTGCGCCTTGGCAGCCTCTTGCAAGGTTTGCAAAATACAACCCGACTCGACCACCATGGTTTGGTTACTCAGATTAATCTCACGGATCGTATTCATCCGCTTGAGATTCAGAACAATTTGCTGACCCGAGTCATTGGGGGTTGCTGCTCCGCACATACTGGTATTGCCGCCCTGCGGAACAATGGAAATCGATGCTTGGTCGCAAGCCTTCACGATCTTCGCTACCTCTGCGGTTGTTTTTGGAAGTAAAACGGCGAGCGCTTTACCGTGATAGCGATTGCGCCAATCACTCAGATAGGGTGCTTGATCATTGGGCTC
>JBEDHB010000085.1:0-6068 GCA_041174325.1 Pseudomonadota bacterium | reverse complement strand
GTCATATAATAAATGGTATTTTTAATACAATGTATACATTGTATTAAAAATTGATTATTAAGGCAATCTCACAATAAAAATTTAAAAGTTATGCGAATCTCTTTAATTCGGCAACTGCTCGTAATCGTTACCTGTAAAGCAACCCTTCCAGGTCGCAAAGAACGAGCAGTACATCACGGTTAATGCAGCCATGGAGAAGGGCGCCACTACAAAGGATGCGTAACGGCTCAAACCGATAATATCCATGATCATTCCCAGCGTGAGTGGAATCAAAATCAACAACACGCTCCAAATGGTGATGTAGTAGAAGAATGCACCTTTATTAGTCCAGCAAGCCATCCAGCTAGCAAATAAAGCTTTGCTCGGTGGCATATCAGCCCATGCCACCAAGACGGGGGCGAACCACATGAGCATGGCTACTGGGATATACAAGATGCCACCGATCATCAGCGAGTAATACAACTGCTGCATGACCTCGGAGGTAATCGGTTTGTCATTGGTAATGAATGGCAACAGAGCCTGAAAATCAATCACCATGCTGGCAATCAAGCTCATGGTGAAGATCATGAGGGCATACACCAGCCCCAGTTGCAGGATACGTTTTTTAACCTCCGGATTATTGGTGCGAAACGCTGCCAGATACACGGTTGGCAAAATTCGTTCTTTTTGAATTGTTTGACGACACGCAGTCATAAAGCCAACCGATAGAGCCGGGGTCAAAATGAGAACCGCAAACACACCAGCCAATGGGATCATGATGGCTAGCTGCGCCAGAAAGACATACATGAAGACCAGCATTAAGAAGCCGAGTGGGTTTTGTCTAAAGAGCCAAACTCCCTGGCGGACCCATACATAGCCCTCATTGGTTGCAACGGGATTGAGATTCATAGGCACTTAGCTTACCTTAACTTATGTGACGGCGGTTGCGTAGGATTCTCTCAAAATGGCTAGGGTCATGCGCAGTGAGCATCTGCGCACTGCGGGGTAAATAAAAATCCCATAGCCGTGAGATCCAAAATCGTAAGGCTGCAGCGCGCAACATGGCACTCCAGGATTCTTCTTCGCCATCGGTGAGTGGGCGCACTGCCATATACGAAGCCAATAAGGCGTGTAGACGCTCGCGATTGAGCGCACCCGAACCATTCGCAAACGGTTCTTCGAGGCACCAATCATTTGCGGTTACGGCCAAATCAAACAACCATTTATCGTTGCCGGCAAAGTAGAAATCAAAAAAGCCGCCCAAGGATTCTTGATCGTGATGGTGGGTAAAAAGAACATTGTCCCGAAATAAATCGCAATGGCAAGGGCCCGCAGGAAGAGACTGATATACCGAGGACTGAAAAAACGCTTCCTGAAATTGCATCTCCGATAGGAGTAATTCTTTTTGAGAGGCATTGAGGTATGGCACGACGACAGGAACGGTTTCTTGCCACCAGGAGAGGCTCCGTAAATTAGGCTGGGATAGCGCAAACGATTGGCTAGCCAAATGCATCTTGGCAAGTTCTCTACCTACAGCATCGCAATGCTCGCCCTGTGGAGTGAGTTCTGATTGACCAGAGAGTTTACTAACGATCGCTGCAGGCTTTCCTTTGATCTCAAACCATAACTGTCCAGCACGATTGGCAATCGGCTTAGGAACCGAGATGCCTTGGTTGGCAAGATGAAGCATCAGCTCCAAGTAATAGGGAAGTTGCACAGCACTTAAACGCTCAAAAATCGTTAGAACGTAGTGATTGACTTCGGATGTTTGACAATCCAAAAAGAAATTGGAGTTCTCAATCCCACCATGAATGCCTTTCAGTTCAATGGCGGTGCCAATTGCAAAATCATTCGCAATCCGAGGGGCAATCTCGCCAAGAGTGAGGGAGGTATAGACCGCCATACGCAGGATTACTTCAACGGAATCCGAATACTCGGAACGCTGATTAAATTATCTTGTTGCACGCTACCTGGAAATACGGTTTGTGGGGGTGACATTTCATAGGTACCAAAGGCGGATTTCACTTCAATCTCAGTCGGTAAATTGCTATCCCGGTATTCGCGGATCTGAGTGCCAGAGGGATCGGTGTACTCAAAACTGGGCTTGCGTTCTTCCTTGACACCAAGACCCGCAGGATTTCTGGATGATGGTGCGAGTGGCTGGTTGTTAATTTGATTCAGGTCTTCTTTGCTTAAGGCTTGGGTGCCTGATGATTGCGCAAATACTCCATGCGATAGGAATAAGGCAAAACATGCAATCAATGCATGACGCTTCATCAGCGGTCCAGTCTTGGCGGGTAAATTTAGAACTATCATCATTTGGGTATCAATCAAGAGAATGCTGCCTATTATCCTAATAAAGTAGGATTTGCCCCACAGTTGCGCCGATCAAGCAAAATCAGGGGTTTTCCAGACCCCAGCAACTAAATTGTACGATTGAGGCATGTCAGCACACCAATTACTCCTTGTCGACGGCTCAAGCTACCTCTACCGAGCCTTCCACGCCATGCCCGATTTGCGGAATAGCGCTGGGGAGCCAACCGGGGCAATTTATGGCATGGTCAATATGATGCGCCGCGCCCGTGCCGAAATCGGCGCCGATCACATTGCCTGTGTGTTTGACGCGAAGGGCAAGACCTTCCGTGAGGATTTATATCCCGAGTACAAGGCGCATCGATCCCCCATGCCTGAGGATCTGGTGGCGCAAATCGAGCCAATTCATGAGGTGGTTAAGGCGCTCGGATGGCCAATTCTCATGATCTCCGGTGTCGAGGCCGATGATGTGATTGGCACGCTGGCCCGGCAAGCTGCTGAGATGGGCTGGTCAACCGTGATCTCCACGGGCGATAAAGATCTTGCGCAGCTAGTCAATGACAAAGTGACTTTAGTGAACACCATGACCAATGAGAAATTAGATCGCACGGGTGTGGTGGCTAAATTTGGTGTGCCACCAGAGCGCATTGTGGATTACCTGGCCATTATTGGTGATAGCGTGGATAACGTTCCAGGGGTTCATAAGGCGGGACCCAAAACGGCCAACAAATGGTTGGCTGAGTATGGCGACTTGGATCAACTCATCGCCCACGCGAGCGAAATTAAAGGAGTGGTGGGTGATAACTTACGGGCAAGCCTTGATTGGCTACCCAAAGCCAGAGAACTCCTTACCGTGAAACTGGATTGCGATCTCAATCCATACATCGGTTCATTACATGACTTGCATGCTAAATCCGAAGACCCGAGCCAACTCAGAGCACTCTTTGAACGCTACGCATTTAAATCATGGCTTAAAGAATTAGATACCAATAGGGGCACACCTACCCCGATTTCTCAGAGCGCAAGGAATTATTCGGACCCTTCGCCACAAGAGCCTCAAGCACCATCTAAAACCGAGATTGGGCGTGACTTCGAATGCGTTACAACACAATCAGCGTTTTTCGAGTGGCTCGAGACGATTCAGCACGCCACATTAACCTGCATTGATACTGAGACCACGAGTCTGGATGCCTTGCAAGCCGAGTTGGTTGGGATTTCCTTATCGGTTGAGGAGGGTAAGGCATGTTACATACCAGTTGCACACCGTACGGGCGAAGAGCAGTTGGAGCGTGCTTGGGTGCTCGCGCAACTAAAGCCCTGGCTTGAAAATCCGCTAGCCAAAAAATTGGGCCAGAACCTTAAATACGATATGCACGTGTTTGGTAATTATCAGATTCAGGTGCAAGGCGTTGCGCACGATACCCTACTTGAATCCTACGTATTGGAGTCGCACCTCAGTCACAGCATGGACCATTCAATACGAAGAGGTCTGTGGCAAGGGAGTCCATCAAATCGGATTTGATCAGGTGGATCTTAAAACCGCGACCGAGTACGCCGCTGAAGACGCTGACATCACCCTGCGCCTTCATCACCATTTATGGCCGCAATTGGAGCGCATGCCCAGCTTGCGGTATGTGTATGAACAGATCGAAATGCCAGCGATGCGCGTTTTGGGAATCATGGAGAGTAATGGCATCACGATTGATCGTGAGAAATTGGCGATTCAGGGGCAGGAGGTCGGAAAAAAACTCCTCGTCCTCGAAAAAGAGATCCATCAACTCGCTGGGCAGCCATTTAATATTCAATCCCCTAAGCAGATCGGTGAAATTCTGTTTGGGCAACTGCAACTGCCAGTGGTCAAAAAAACCCCTTCGGGTGCGCCATCGACCGACGAAGAGGTCTTACAAAAACTGGCTGAGGACTTTCCCTTGCCAGCACGGATTTTGGATTACCGCAGTTTGGCAAAGCTCATGTCAACCTACATTGAGAAGTTACCGCGCATGATCAACCCCAAAACGGGACGCGTGCATACCAATTACGCCCAGGCCGTTGCGGTTACAGGGCGTTTGGCATCAAACGATCCCAATTTACAAAATATTCCGGTGCGCACCGAAGAGGGTCGTCGGATTCGGGAGGCATTTGTTCCCCAAGCGGGCTATCGTTTGGTCTCAGCGGATTACTCCCAAATTGAGCTGCGCATCATGGCGCACATTGCCGAGGATGAAAACTTATTGGCTGCGTTTAAGGCTGGCAAGGATATTCACCAAGCGACTGCCGCCGAGATCTTTGCGATCCCGCTTGATCAGGTGAGTTCTGAGCAACGGCGCTATGCGAAGGTGATTAACTTTGGTCTCATCTATGGAATGAGCGCCTATGGATTGGCGGGCAATTTAAAGATCGAGCGCGCTGCTGCTCAGCAGTACATTGCTAAATATTTTGAACGCTACCCTGGGGTGGCGCAATATATGGAACGAACTCGAGAAGAGGCTCGTGCCAATGGGTTTGTAGAAACCGTATTTGGGCGACGCTTATGGTTACCAGACATCAAAGCCAATGGACCAAGGCGCCAGGGAGCTGAGCGCGCAGCGATTAATGCGCCAATGCAAGGAACGGCAGCTGATCTGATTAAGTTGGCGATGGTCGCGGTGCAAAATTGGCTAGAACAAGAACAACTGAAGACCCGCATGCTTTTGCAAGTCCATGATGAGCTCGTCTTCGAAGCTCCCCCTGACGAGCTTGAGCATCTAAAATCATCCCTACCTCAACTCATGGGTTCAATTGCCGAACTGAAGGTGCCTCTGATTGTGAGTATCGGAGTTGGCGATAATTGGGAAGAAGCGCATTAGCGCATTTGTTATTGAAATCAAACCAGGAGACAAGACGATGAGTAACGATCATATGCAAAATGATTCAGGTCGACGCGATTTCATGAAGACCTCACTGAAAGCCTCAACCGCAACGGTGACCGCTGGAGCTTTGGGGATTGGGTTTGTAGCCGCCTCGGATCCTGTTGTGGCCCAAGCGATTAAAACGGACTTTACTGGCATTAAAGCGGGCGAGCAGGATATTCCAGTCGGTAGTTTTAATATGCCGGCGTATATCTCCCGGCCTGACAAAGCAAGCGCCCCTTTGCCCATTGTGATTGTTGTGAGTGAGATTTTTGGTGTGCATGAGTACATCGCTGACACCACTCGGCGCTTTGCAAAGTTGGGTTACCTAGCGATTGCTCCTGAGTTCTTTACCCGCGCAGGGGACCCCAATACCTTTGGAACCATTGCCGAGATTCAGAGCAATATTGTGGCAAAAACCCCCGATGCTCAAGTATTAAGCGATCTGAAGGCTGCAATTGCCTGGGCCGGTAAAAATGGCGGCGATCTCAAAAAAGTCGGTGTAACCGGATTTTGCTGGGGCGGACGCATCACTTGGCTCTCTGCAACCCTGCCAGAGGTGAAAGCGGGTGTGGCTTGGTATGGACGTCTCGTGGGCGACAAAACAGCGAACAACCCCAGACAACCCGTTGAGATCGCAGCTGATCTCAAAGCCCCGGTATTGGGTCTCTATGGTTCAGCTGATACCGGTATTCCACTCGATACCGTGGAGCAGATGAAAGCGGCGCTCGCCAAAGCAAGCTCCAATCCTGCTGCGAAAGCCTCCAAGTTCGAGATCTATCCGGATGCACCGCATGCCTTTCATGCGGACTATCGCAATACCTATCGCGAGGGTCCCGCAAAAGACGGATGGGCAAAATGCTTAGCTTGGTTTAAGCAGTACGGCGT
>JBEDHB010000084.1:0-6161 GCA_041174325.1 Pseudomonadota bacterium | reverse complement strand
CCACAGAAGAGATCGATCACACGATCACTCGCCTGGATATCCAGTAATGCAATAGCTTTACTGATGAGTACTTGATTGACCGCATGGTTGACTTGGGTGAAGTCCGTCGGCAGAAACGGCAAGGCGACCCCGAATTCTGGCAAGTGGTAACTCAGCGACTGCTCACTGGGGTAAAACGGTTTGGCACTCTCAGGTCCTTGGGACTGTAACCAAATACCCACCTGATGGTGTTTGGCAAATGCCTCCAGATTCTTGAGATCGGTGGGGGTAAGTGGCAGCAAGTGCCGAATCACTAAGGCAATTTGGGGAGTATTTGGTTGGTTTGTGTGCTCTCCCACTGCAAACTCGATTTGCGGCACGCGATCGCGGATGCTAAGTGAGCCTACCAGTTCCCGCATCGGCACCAAGAGATCAGAGATCCGTTTGGGGATGACTTCGCAGGAGAGCATGTCTGCTACATAACTACTATTGTGTTCATGAAAACCCACCAAGATCGTGCCCTTTTTAATCGAGCGATCGATCACACTCAAGCGCCCTCGATGACGATAGTTCCAAGCAGGTCCTGCGATGGGTCGCAGGATCTCGTCGGGCTTAATCCGTCCGATGTGCCACAGATCGTCCTCCAAGACCCGTTGCTTCATTGCAATCTGCGCAGCAAAATCCAGATGCTGCATGCTGCATCCTCCGCAGGTGCCAAAATAGGCGCAGCGGGGTGTGGTGCGATAGACCGCAGGTTTGATCAACTGCTTGAGTTTTGCTTTGGCAAAGCGGGCTTTCTCACGCGTGATGGTGTAGCTTACTTGCTCGGTGGGCAATGCTCCTCGAATAAAGAGCACTTTGCCGCCCTCTTCATTCGATTGCCGCGCAACGCCTTGTGCATCGAGATCCAAAGAATCAATCGTGACGATGAACGATGCTTCATGCATCCGTGCTTCCGTACTCATTCTGACCTGGATGGATACTAGTTGCTAAAACCAGAGAGATACTCGGTCCAAGGTGCTTTACCTTGCTCGGCATCGTGCTCGAGTTGCCGCTTCACAAACGCAAGTTCTTCATCGTACTCATCGGCAGTAAAGCCACCGCGCATTTGTTGAAAGCGGCAGTACACCAAATAGGTATTCACGACATCGGTCTCGCAATACTGTCGGATTTGCTCAATCTCTCCGCGTTGATAGGCGGGCCACACTTGCGAGCCGTCCATACCAAGCTTTCCTGGAAACCCACATAACTTGGCGAGCGCATCAAGTGGTGCATTAGCACGCGCATTGTGTTTGGCTAAGACATCCATCAGATCAATGTGGCGCATGTGATAGCGGTTAATGTAGTTGTTCCACTTGAATTCTTTACTATCGCTGTCCATGCTCTCACCCATCTCCCAATAGCGCGGCGCGGCTACTTGATTTAGTAGCGCTCGGTAGTGCAAGACGGGTAGATCAAAGCCGCTACCATTCCATGACACGAGCTGAGGGGTGTATTTTTCAATGAGTTCGTAGAAGGCTTGTACGAGGGTTTTCTCATCATCGGCTGCCGTTCCGAGACTACCAACCTTAAATTGCGGTAAGCCCTCTTTGGTGGTTCTGCGGATCACACACGAGATCGCAATGATCTTTTGCAGGTAAAGGGGTAAAAACTCATGGCCGGTTTGGGCCGCACGTTCGTCCATCGCGGCCTTTGCGACTTCAGCATCGCTCATGGACTCTGGATAGGCATTGAGTACCCGTAGACCCGCCACATCCGGAACGGTCTCAATATCAAATACCAGTACGCTGGGGATCGATTTAGCCAAACGGGTGATTGCAGTTATTGCAAATACTGCATGGGGTTAACGGGCTTGCCGTTCATACGCACCTCAAAGTGCAACTTCGCCATATTGGCATCGGAGTCGCCCATCTCGGCAATGCGTTGTCCTTTACGAACGTTCTCACCCTCTTTCACTAAGAGTGTGCGGTTATGGGCATAGGCCGTGAGATAGGTGTTGTCATGCTTGACGATCACCAGATTGCCATAGCCTCGCAGACTGTTACCGGCATAAACGACTTTGCCATCGGCTGCGGCTTGAATGGGCTCGCCCATCTTGCCAGCAATATCAATGCCCTTGTTCTTGGCCTCATTGAACTCTTCAACCACTTTGCCCTTGGCAGGCCATGAGAGCTTAATCGGTGGATCGATTGCATTCGCCTTGGGCTCAGCAACTACCACTTCTTTCTCTTCCACTTTCTTGGCGGCAACTTTACTATCGGTCGGCGCTTTACCGTCAGCCGGTTTGATGGGTTCGATGGGCTTGGTTGTTACGCGAGCGGTGCTTGGTGGTGGTCTCACCCGTAAAACCTGATCGACCTCAATCAAATTGGGGTCAGTAATGTTGTTCCATGCTGCAATATCCCGATAGGACTGCCCGTTATCGAGCGCAATCCGAATCAAGGTATCCCCGCGCTTGACCCGATAGAACCCAGGTGGCACTGGCTCCTGAGCAGGTGCGCTCGCTACTGGTGCACTGCGATCCGTAATGGTGGCAGGCTTGGTTCTGGGCGGCGTCGAGCATGCAGCAAGCCCTAATGCAACGATGGTAATCAGCGCTGCTGGACCGAAGCCAATGGGGCTTTTTAGGGATTGTGGGCTGTCATGCAATCGGTTCATATCACCCCTGATTGTAAGGGGACAAAAAAGACCTCATCAAGTGCGGTCCTTTGGTAGCGGTGGGAACTCACCCGCTCAATGAGCAAGAGCTGTTGCTCGGTCTCGCTTTTAGAGACCGGGGCAATCAATCGCCCCCCAATGGCGAGTTGATCTAATAAGGGGTCTGGTACCCCCAACCCCGCCGCAGCCAAGATGATTCCGTCAAAGGGGGCTGCCTGGGGCAATCCTCGGATTCCATCACCATAGATCAGGCGCAGATTAGAGATCCGAAAGGGTCGTAATTTGGTGCGGGCCAGATCATGCAAAGCGCGTACCCGCTCAATGGAGTAGACCTCCTGTGCCAACAAACTCAGCACTGCCGCCTGATAGCCGCATCCCGTGCCAATCTCCAGCACCTTGCCCAAGGGTTGTTTATTTTTGTGCAGCAACTCAATCATGCGTGCTACCACCGAGGGCTTGGAGATCGTTTGCTGATGACCAATCGGCAATGAAGAGTCCTCATAGGCTTGCGCGTGTAATCCAGCATCGATAAAGGAGTGGCGCGGTACCGTGGCAATCGCTTGCAAGACCTGCGGGTTCTTAATCCCCGCCTCATGCACTTTGCGTGCAAGATCCTGACGATGACCCGCAAAGCGCTCCGCCGCTTTCATCCGCGGTCCCAACCGGATACCCGCATACTGGCTTGGAGTGCATGGTGCGTGAGATCCAACTGCATGGGTGTGATCGAGATGCAACCATCATTAATCGCATGAAAATCCGTCCCTGGCGAGATATCGCGGGCTTGGCCTGCCGGGCCGATCCAATAAATATCCTCACCGCGTGGGTTTTGTTGCACGATCACCGGTTGCGAGTGATGGCGCGTTCCTAGGCGCGTCACTCGCCAACGTTTGAGTTGCTCATACTGACCATTGGGGATATTGACGTTCAAGAGCGTGGCAATGCCATCACCCCGCTCCATCGGCTCTTGCAAGGCTTGAGCGACGATGTCACGCGCTGCCTTTGCGGCATCCTCAATTTGGACCCAACCACGATCCACTTGCGAGAACGCAATGCCTGGCACCCCAAACATCACCCCTTCAATCGCAGCCGCCACGGTGCCGGAGTACAGGACATCCTCGCCCATGTTCTCGCCTTGATTAATCCCCGAGACCACGAGATCGGGTTTGCTCTCCAAAAATCCGGTCATGGCCATATGCACACAATCGGTGGGCGTGCCGTTCACAAACAGAAATCCATCGCGCTCACCACCGGCCACCCGATGAATACTCAAAGGTCGTGAGAGCGTGAGTGAGTTCGATGCACCACTGTGGTTTTGCTCTGGTGCCACAATCGTTAACGTGCCCAATGGGCGTAAGGCATTGACCAACGCTAGTAAGCCGGGGGCTAAATAGCCATCGTCATTACTCACTAAGATGTGTGGGACTTTACTCATAGATACTTTCGTTGATTGTTTTAGCTGATGGAGCGGCGATCGAGCAAGGCGCGGGCCAAGGTGCCAGCATCCACATACTCCAACTCACCCCCCACCGGAATGCCACGGGCAATGCGGGTCGCCTTAATGCCTTTGATCTTTAAGACCTCACCAATGTAATGCGCAGTAGCCTCGCCCTCACTCGTGAAGTTGGTGGCAAGCACCACCTCGCGTACGGGTCCCCCAAACTCAGGCTTTTCAATACGATCGAGGAGGCGATCAAAATGAATCTCATTCGGACCCATCCCATCGAGCGGTGAGATGCGGCCCATCAGGACAAAGTACTGTCCCTTAAAGCTCATGGTTTGTTCGACCATCACTTGATCAGCGGGGGTCTCTACCACGCACAGCACCGTGGAATCGCGGCGTGGGTCGCTGCAGGTGGTGCAAAGCGATAGTTCAGTAAAGGTATTGCAACGCTCACAGTTACCAATCGACTCCACCGCCTCACCCAGTGCTTGTGCGAGGACCGCTGCGCCATTGCGATCATGTTGCAACAGGTAATACGCCATGCGCTGCGCTGATTTGGGGCCAACGCCAGGCAAGACCCGCAGGGCCTCCACCAAACGACTGAGTGCGTCTTGAGGCTCGTTTGGTGATTTGGTCCGACTCATCCGTATTTAGAACGGTAACTTAAATCCGGGGGGCATGGGCATCCCAGCGGTTGCTCCCGACATGAGTGCTTGACTGGCCGCTTCGGCTTGCTTGAATGCATCGGTGTATGCGGTGACCACCAAATCTTCGAGCATCTCCCGGTCATCCATCGCCGCCGGATCAATTTGCACCCGTTTCATCTCATACTTACCGCTAATGGTGACCTTCACCATACCGCCAGCGGCTTGACCCGTGAGCTCTAAGGCGTTGAGCTCCTCCTGGGCGCGCTTCATCTTCTCTTGCATTTGCTGCGCTTGTTTCATTAAGCCCGCAATTTGACCTTTCATCATGGTGTGCTTCTCCGCTATTGAAATTAATTAATGGGACGAACCGAGCCCGCGACCACTTTGGCCCCAAACTCACGCTCAAGTTCTTTTAAGAATGGATCTTCAGCAATTTGCTCTTCGGCATTGAGTTTTTTCTCTTCATAAATTTGGGCATCGACTTTGGCAATCGTGTGATTGGCCTTACCCTCGCTCAATTGCAACTTCACAGGTTTACCGTACTGCGCCCGCAAGGTCTCCCCAAAACGGGCCAAGGCGTCATCGGTTGCCAATTGCGGCATCGCGGTCGTGAGTGTAATAAAGAGTGTGGTGGGCGTATCGCGCCACTCCACCAGTTCGGTTTGGTGAGCCAGTTGTTGCAGGAGTCCTCGCAGTGGCAAGTGACGCACTAACTCATGCCAATCGGGTTTGATCTCACTATTGAGGTTCGGTGCATGGGTGGCTGTCTCGGGCGCAGTATTTGCAACATTGCTTGCAACACTCTTTGCAACCGGCTTTGTCTCCGCGGGCTTACTTGCAGAAGCAGCCGGTTTAGGAGTTGCTTGCGCTGTAGGCTTGGGTGCATTATTGGGTGTTACTGAGGTGCTACTGCTGCCGCCGGGCTTAAAGGCCAACATTCGTAAGAGAGCCATCGCAAATCCAGCTTGCTCGTCGGGAGCTAATGACAAATCAGCACGGCTGGTAATGGCGATCTGATAAAAAAGTTGGGTTTCTTCGGGTGTAAACGCCTTCGCAAGCCTCCGAATCTCGTTCGCTTCTGGCCAATCATCTAATACGGAGTCAGGCACGATCTGGGCGGTGGCTATTTTATGTAAGAGACTGGCGAGATCTTGGAGCGCTAAGGAAAAGGACATACTGCGCAGTCCCATTTCTTCAGCAATCTCGTTTAAGGTCTTGCCATCTTTATTCTGGAGGGCATCTAAGATCTTAATCAGATAGGTCTCATCAATCGTGCCCAGCATAGTGCGTACCGCAGCCTCTGTGACCAGCCCTGCGGCATAGGCGATGGCCTGATCGGTAAGCGATAGCGCATCGCGCATGGATCCCTGGGCAGCTTTCGCAATGACCCGCAAGGCGTTGGGCTCAGCATTGACTGACTCCAAACCCAGAATCTG
>JBEDHB010000083.1:0-6164 GCA_041174325.1 Pseudomonadota bacterium | reverse complement strand
ATTCTTGGTGGGCTTTCCGAAGGCGATGCAAGCCTTGGCGAATCGCTCCCCTGACGAGAATGAACATCGGGTGGATGAGCCCTATCGGCGAGCCTTAACCGGGATTTACTCGCGACTTGCCGCCACGCTCAAAGATCTAACCGGAGGCGATGCGGCACGACACGCCGTACCACCCCAAAATCCGTACCAAAGTGCCCAAGAATTCTTAGGCGATCTGCAGATTATTGAGAGCTCTCTACGGTCTCACTCTGCAGAGGCTCTAATCAATCAGCGTTTAAGGGCGCTCATCCGCGCTGTCGAAGTATTTGGATTTCATTTGGCAACCGTTGACTTGCGTCAAAGCTCGGATCAGCATGGGGAAGTATTGCAAGAGTTACTCGCTGTTGCCAAGATTGAGAAAAACTACCAAGGTTTAGATGAAACCGCCAAGCAGGCGTTATTAATTCGTTTGTTGAATGAAGCACGACCTCTGCAGGTGGTTGGTGCGGAATATTCCCCGCATACCATGAGTGAACTCGCGATTTTTGCCCTTGCTAAGCGCTTACGTGAGCGCTTTGGTGCAGATGCGATCCGACATTACATTATTAGTCATACTGAGACCGTCAGTGATTTGTTAGAAGTCATTTTGCTTCAAAAGGAACTAGGTCTTATGCATGGCACCTTAGATTCCAAAGCACGTATTGACCTCATCACTGTACCCTTATTTGAAACCATTGAAGATCTTCGTAATGCGGCACCCATCATGCGTGACTTCTATGCCTTACCAGGCATTGCCAATTTGGTGAAACGTTCGGGGGCCGAGCAAGACATTATGTTGGGCTATTCCGATAGTAATAAAGATGGCGGGATCTTTACGAGTAATTGGGAGTTGTACCGCGCTGAGATTGCTTTAGTGGAGCTCTTTGAGCGCTTAGCCAATAGTCACAATATCCAACTGCGCTTATTTCATGGGCGTGGTGGCACAGTAGGACGGGGTGGCGGCCCAAGCTATGAGGCAATTCTGGCGCAGCCACCGGGCACCGTCAGAGGACAAATTCGTTTGACTGAGCAGGGTGAGGTGATTGGTTCAAAATACGCTAACCCAGCGATCGGTCGGCAGAACCTAGAGGCATTGATTGCGGCCACCCTTGAGGCGACTCTATTGCAGCCAACTAAGCCCGCAACACCCTTATTCCTCAAAACCGCTGCCCAGATTTCAGAGTCCAGTATGCGTGCCTACCGCCGCTTGATCTATGAGACTGAGGGCTTTCCTGAATACTTTTTTCAGGCTACGCCGATTCGTGAGATTGCCGAGCTCAATATTGGCTCTCGACCCGCATCGCGTAAAGCCACCCAGCGCATCGAGGATCTTCGAGCCATTCCGTGGGGCTTTAGTTGGGGTCAATGCCGTCTAACACTACCTGGTTGGTTTGGTTTTGGATCTGCCATTCATGAGTTATTGCACGATGCCAAGCCAAAAGAGCGAGCTACCAACCTCGCCCTATTAAAGCGGATGTATCGTCAGTGGCCATTTTTTCGAACCCTCTTGTCAAATATGGATATGGCGTTATCGAAAGCAGATCTGGACCTAGCGGCCCTTTATAGTGAGCTGGTTGCAGATGCGCGCTTGCGCAAAAAAATCTTTACGGCTATGTGTGAGGAGTGGGATAAGACCATCGATGCACTCGTACAAATTACAGGGGAGAAGCAACGCCTTGCTAATAATCCGATCTTAGCTCGGTCCATTCGCCATCGCTTTCCTTACATCGATCCTTTGCATCACATTCAGGTTGAGTTAGTTAGACGTTATCGTACTGGGCAAAGCGATGAGCGGGTCAAGCGCGGTATCCATTTATCGATCAACGGTATTGCATCGGGTTTGCGTAATACTGGCTAATTAGTTAGCGCAATAGGGCGATTGCCTCACGAATCAAGAGGCCTTTCAGACTCATCCAAAGACCTAAGACCATAAAGCCAATTAGAAGAACTCGTGGGATCAGGCCATGGCTATCGATTATGCTGGAGAAAAGCATAAAAATAGCGATTGCAGCAATGAATAACCCACCAACGGTAAGCGCCAGCCAGTGTTCATGATGCTGGATACCCGAGGTGGTATTTTGATACGCAAGCACTGTAAATCCACCAGATTGACCTGAATAACCCACCACCTTTAGATGATCCCCATCTTGAGTCTCAATAGGTTTGGAGAACTCGGCTTGCATGGGAGTCTGATTTAAAAGAAAGTGGCTTGTGTAAATACGTGTGAAGTACGCACTAGACTCATCGAAGTTTGGTTTCTCGGGATTTACATATTCGGTCATTTGCTCGTTTAGATGAGAAACTTTACCGCTCTTATATTCAAGCGTTTTCATCAGAAGGGAACTGGGTTTAATAAAGCTCATCAATAAGACGCCTAATAAGACTAAGCCAATGCCAACTAAGAGTGCTCGATGCATTATGACTTATTTGTGATGATCGGCGGGCAGCTCAACCCCGCATGCGCGACAGTATTTATCGCTTGCATTGAGATCATCGGCTAAACAGTTCGGACAGGTTATCGGATCTAAATCGATCCGATGGCGCCGCAGTGCCATTTCGCTCGTCACAATTCCAGTGGGAACCGCTAAAGTGCCCCAGCCCATCAGCATCATGATCGATGCAATCAGCTTGCCTAAGTCGGTTTGAGGGGTGATATCACCGAAGCCAACAGTTGTCATAGTTGTAATCGCCCAGTAAATGCTAATCGGGATACTGGTGAAGCCATGTTGTGGACCCTCAACGACATACATCAACGTTCCCATCACCATGACGATCATTAACACTACTGACAAAAACACCATAATCTTGCGACGACTAGCAGCTAGGGCATTCGCCAAATGGGTATATTCCACCAAGAAACTAGTGAGCTTGAAGATTCGGAATATCCTGAGAAGCCGTAATACCCGAACATCAATCAGAGAATGCAACTCCGGAAAGAAGAGCGCGAGGTAGGTGGGTAAAAATGCGATGAGATCAATGATTCCAAAAAAGCTCAACGCATATTTGCGACGATCTGGGGCGCAGTAGAGCCGTGCAATATATTCCATCGTGAAGATGAAGGTAAAAAACCACTCCAAAGTAAAGAGAACGGAGTGAAATTTGGCCGATATGCTTTGCACACTATCGAGCACCACCACTAAAATTGAGACCAGAATAACAAAGATTAGAATCCGGTCAAAGAGGCGACCGGCATGGGTATCCGACTCAAAAATAATCCGATATAAAGTCTCTTTCAGACTCTGCGCTTCATGGTTCTGAGGCTTGGCGGTCATATCAGCCCTGGGGATTTAAAACAATTAGAATAACGGTTTATCAAGTAATCATTAATTTAGCCTAAATAAGAAGGAATTTGAATGCCAGGTCTTTTGCCCAACGTAGACCCAGACGGTCTATTGGAATTCTCGGTGGTGTATACCGACCGTTCTTTAAATCACATGTCGGCGGAATTTAAAAAAGTCATTACCGATATTTCCGCAATTCTTAAGGATGTTTATAAAGCGCATTCAACCGTTGTGGTTCCGGGTAGCGGGACGTATGGTATGGAAGCGGCAGCAAGGCAATTTGCTCCTGGCAAAAAATGTTTAATTATTCGTAACGGTTGGTTTAGTTACCGCTGGACGCAAATTTTTGACCTCGAGCAATTCACTCAGGATGTTCATGTCATCAAGGGTCGTCAAGTGGAGCATACTGCTCAAGGTGCGTATGCACCCCCTCCGATTGATGAGGTCGTCGCTTTTATTAAAAAAGAGAAGCCAGACGTCGTATTCGCCCCGCATGTCGAAACCTCGGCCGGTATTATTTTGCCACCCGAGTATTTGAGGGCAATTGGTGATGCAGTGGAATCCGTAGATGGATTATTTGTATTGGATTGCATTGCCTCTGGTGCGATGTGGGTCGATATGAGTGCTAGCAAAGTCGATGTCTTAATCAGCGCCCCACAAAAAGGGTGGAGTAGCTCCCCATGTTGCGCTTTGATTGGTCTTAGCGAGCGAGCTCGTCAAAAGATTGAACTTAGTCAAAGCAATAGTTTCTCGATTGATCTGAAGAAGTGGTTGCAGGTGATGGAGACTTATGAGAAGGGCGCTCATGTTTACCACACCACCATGCCAACCGATGCTCTGAAGATTTTGCGCAATGCCATGAAAGAGACCCAGTCGCATGGATTTGATTACCTAAAGCAACAACAAATTGAGTTGGGTGCCCGAGTTCGAGCTTTGATGGTGGCAAAAGGATTTCCGAGTGTGGCAGCAGCTGGTTATCAGGCTCCATGTGTGGTGGTTAGTTACACCAAAGATCCTGAGATGCAATCGGGTAAAAAATTCTTGAATGTTGGCTTGCAAATAGCTGCCGGCGTTCCCTTGCAGATTGGTGAGAGTCCTGAATTTAGAACCTTCCGCATCGGATTATTTGGTCTAGAGAAGTTACTTCACATTGAGCGCGCCATTACGCACCTTGAGGTTGCGATGGACAAGATCACGGAAAAGTAATTACTTTTCGATTTTCAAAACCGCAAAGGCGGCCTGAAGGCGCTTGGAGTAAACCTCTTTAAGCGCCTTTACTTTTTCGGGAGTCCATGACCAAAAGCCAGCGAGACTTTTGGTTCCCGTTTTGCCAGTCTTGACCATATTTAGAATTGATACAGGCATTGTTGAGTCATTGCACAGCGCTGGATAGATCTCCTTGGCTGCATTGCAATTAACATCCCAGCCCGATAGTTCTTTCTGGGTGATGGGTCCTACTGCAGCATACCGAAATCCAAAGCTATAGCGGACCGCGTCATCCACATCCTCTGGCGTAGCGATACCACGATCGATCAAGTAGAGTGCCTCCCGCATTAAGGCATGCTGAATCCGATTAGCTAAAAATCCTGGAATGTCTTTTTTGACCAAAACCGGCTTCTTACCAATCGATTGATAAAAGGCATAAACCGTATCTGCAATGATTGGATCTGTTTTCTCCCCCAACACAATTTCGACTAAGGGCACCAGTTCAGCAGGCATAAAGTAATGGGCTCCCATCATGCGATGAGCTGTTTTTGAACCCTGTGCGATTTTGCTAATCGGATAGGCTGAACTATTACTCCCAATCGGTATGTCTTCTGGAATACGTTCGTCTAAAGAACGAAATAAGGCTTGCTTGGTTGGCAAGTCCTCAGTAATCGTTTCTATAATCCAGCGGCAGTCAGCCCAGTCGTTCCATGTATCGATTTCGCCAGCGCGAGATAATCCTAGGGCACCCCGTTTGTCTGGTGAGCATAAGGCGCTTGCATCGGTGAGGCATTGTTGCGCCTTTTCCAGGTTGCGCCCCAAAACCAAGACGGGTACATTGGCCCCTAAGAAACCAGCTGCAATGCCGGTTGCCATGGTTCCAGTTCCAATTACCGCTACATAAGCCATCAAAAGCCCCCATTAAGCATCATGAAATAAGCTTGAGTCTAATTTAGTTTAGCAAGTGTCAGCCTGGCTTGACAGGCCACTGTATCGAATTGGCTGAATCGGCAATATCCCATACAGGTCAAGGCAAGGGAGCCCTGAAACTGGTATAAATGGGACTCGATTTTTAAAGCCATTGCCATTGATAACGACAACGATAGACACATTATGCTGAAACTTGACCAACATCCATCCGGTAGACATTTTTTGCACATTCCAGGACCAAGTCCCGTTCCCTCACGGATCTTGCGTGCCATTAGTTACCAAACCATCGACCATCGTGGCCCAGAGTTTGGCGAGCTAGGCCTCCAATTATTAGCTGGCATGCAAACCATCTTCAAGACCAAGCATCCAGTGATCATTTACCCTAGCTCGGGAACCGGTGCATGGGAAGGCGCTCTCGTGAACACCCTTTCCCCCGGCGATTTAGTGCTCATGTACGAGACCGGTCATTTTGCAACCCTTTGGAATAAGTTAGCGCAACGTTTAGGGATTAAAACGGAGTTCATTGGTTTACCGGGTGCCGAGGGTTGGCGCCATGGGGTTGATGCTGCCAAAATTGAAGAGCGCCTTAAAGCCGATACAGGCCATCAAATTAAAGCGGTCTGTGTGGTTCATAACGAGACCTCGACAGGCGTTACTTCTAATATCGCTGCGGTGCGTAAAGCCATTGATACCGCAAAGCATCCTGCGCTCTTAATGGTCGATACAATC
>JBEDHB010000082.1:0-6266 GCA_041174325.1 Pseudomonadota bacterium | reverse complement strand
GACTTAGCGAACTGGATGATTCCTGGAAAAATGGTGAAGGGGATGGGCGGCGCGATGGACTTGGTTGCTGGCGTGAAACACGTCGTGGTACTGATGGAGCATGTGGCCAAGAAAAAAGACGGCACCGAAGAAATCAAAATTCTGCCCAAGTGCACCTTGCCGTTAACCGGATTAGCTGTCATTAACCGCATCATCACCGATTTGGGTGTGCTCGATATCACCCCTAAAGGTTTGAAGTTGGTCGAGTTGGCACCCGGTGTGACCAAAGAAGAGATTCAGGCAAAGACGGGTGCCCCCATCGATACTAGCGCGGTGCATTGAAGACCGATCACTTACATGCGCATAAACGCGGGGATGCACGTCATGCCCACGCGGTAGCGGATCGAAAGCAATCCTTGTTGTGGATTGCCGTGTTACTAACGCTTGGCTTTGCCTTTGTTGAGTTCTTTGCAGGCCTAATCTCAGGTTCTTTGGCGCTAATGTCCGATGCTGGACATATGGTGACCGACTCTGCGGCACTGGGCCTGGCGATTCTGGCGCAATACATTGCACGTCGCCCCCCATCGGCCAAACATTCCTTTGGATTTGGTCGTGCTGAAGCGCTTGCTGCTTTTGTCAATAGCTTGGTGATGGTCGGTTTGGTCATTTGGATCGGGATTGAAGCTGTGAGCCGAATTCAGGACCCACACCCAGTGGCAGGGATGACCGTGACCATTGTGGCTGCTCTTGGCCTCGCCGTAAATCTCATGGTTGCGTGGGTGCTATCGCGCGACCAAAAGAGCGTGAATACCCGCGCCGCACTGGTACATGTCATGGGCGATCTCTTGGGATCCATCGCCGCCTTGGTATCAGGAATCGTGATTCAGCTTACAGGGTGGATGCCCATTGACCCCATCTTATCGATCTTTGTGGCGCTCTTAATCCTAAAATCCACGGCAGCCATTCTCAAAGAGTCGTATCACTTCCTGATGGAGGGTGTACCACTGCATATTGATTATGTGAAGGTTGGAGAAGATTTATCCCGGATTGAGGGGGTCATGGCGATTCACGATCTGCATGTTTGGGAGATGAGTCCTGGTCATCCCGCATTGATCGCCCATGTGGAGATCAAGCAATTTAAGCAGTGGCCGCGGATCCTTGCAAACTTGACCACCATGCTGCGAGAGTCATATGGTATAGACCACATTACGCTGCAGCCCGAAGAGGCTGGCAAGCAAGAGCTTGAGTCACCTCCGGCGAGCGTCGAGCAGGCTCGTCATACGGCCTTACTCAATCGAGACCATCATGGTCATACGGACTATGTGCAATGCACGAGTCCGGCCGGAACCCATCGCATGGCGTTTCATACCTGGGGCGATCCACATAATCCGAGTGTGCTGTACTGCGTACATGGCCTATCGCGACGGGGTAGCGATTTTCGGGTGATGGCTGAGACCTTGTGCGATCGCCATTTTGTGGTTTGCCCGGATATCGTCGGCCGAGGAGAGTCTGATTATTTAAGTAATCCGATGTTCTACACCGTTCCACAATACGTGACCGATATGACTGCTCTAAGTGCCAAATTGGGGGTCCATACGGTCAATTGGTTTGGAACCTCGATGGGTGGCTTAATTGGGATGGTGTACGCGGCCATTCCTGGCAATGGCGTTAAGCGACTATTGCTCAATGATATCGGACCACGGATTGAGCCGACGGCATTAATTCGGTTGGCGAGTTATGTGGGTAAACCGTTTTCCTATGTCAATCGCGATGTGGCTATGGATAAACTGAAATCGATTTGCGCTCCCTTTGGAAAGCACACGGATGCGCAGTGGGAACTCTTAAATGGTCCTATGCTAGTTCAAAAAGACCAGCAGTGGATCTTGCACTATGACCCAGCCATTTCTGTTCCGTTTGCTTCAGTGACGCCGGCGTTGGCACAAGCTGGCGAGTTAGCCATGTGGCAAAGCTTTCAGCAAATTGAGTGCCCAATTTTGATTGTGCGCGGAGCCAATTCAGATTTACTATCTAGGCAAACGGTTGAGGAGATGTGTCAATTAAATCCCCATGCAAAGAGCATTGAGATCCCCAATACCGGTCATGCCCCAGCCTTTATTCAGAAAGAGCAAATTGACATTGCGCGCCAATTCTTTCTATAGTGACTTATCCGCAATCAATCATTAATCAACTGATGTGAGTCCAAGCGAGCCAGTATTGCCGTTATCGACAAATCCCATGCAAGCAGCAGAAGGCGATGCGTGGTTTGGTGAGCCCGAGGAGCTTCATTCCCACGCTGTATCCGAAATTTTGCAAGCGCTACGTTTAGACGAGGCGAGCGTGACAGCTGCTCGTTATTTGCACAGCACCCTTGGCAAAGAACCCCTAATCAAACAGCTCGGGCAAGACGCAGCCACTTTATTGATTGGTTACCGCGGTCTGCGTCAGGCGCAAGCAAAACTTATTAAGCACGACGGGCAGTCGCGGGTGGCGGGTCAAGAAGAGATCTTGCGAAAAATGCTATTGGCATTTGGAAATGATCTACGCGTTGTGCTCATTTATATAGCTTCGCGCCTTCAAACCCTGCGCTGGATTGCCAAACATCGCATTAAGGTGAAGCCCTCCTGGGCTCAGGAGATCTTGGATATCGATGCGAGCCTAGCCAATCGCTTAGGCATATGGCAAATGAAATGGGAGATGGAGGATCTGGCGTTTCGGGTTCTGGCACCCGATACTTATAAAGAAATTGCGGGACTATTGGATGCCAAACGCATAGAGCGTGAGCAATTTATTGCCGATGTCATCGGGCGAATCAATCATGAACTATCGATCGCCAACATAACGGCTGATGTGCAGGGTAGACCTAAGCATATCTACAGCATCTGGAAAAAGATGCAGGGCAAATCCTTGGAGTTTGCCAACCTCTACGATGTGCGCGCCTTTCGGGTTCTGGTTGATGATGTCAAAGCCTGCTACGCGACTCTGGGCTTGGTACACAATATTTGGCAGCCCGTTCCTAAAGAGTTTGATGACTATATTGCCAGACCTAAACCAAACGGCTATCAATCCTTACATACCGTTGTGATTGATGAAGAGGGAATTGCGTT
This sequence comes from Pseudomonadota bacterium, assembly GCA_041174325.1. GTDB lineage: Bacteria > Pseudomonadota > Gammaproteobacteria > Burkholderiales > Burkholderiaceae > Polynucleobacter. The sequence continues at coordinate 3,183 of JBEDHB010000082.1, read as the reverse complement.
TGAGATTCAGATTCGCACGCACGAAATGCATCGCCAGGCTGAGTATGGCTTAGCTGCACACTGGCGCTATAAAGAGGGTGCGTATGCGGCTCAAGCAAAAGATCTGGGAACCCATAGTGCTGCGGTAGCCTACGAGCGTCAGATCGCTTGGGCTCGGCAATTGATTTCATGGAAAGAAGATGCCTGGGAGCAACTCAAGCATCACGAGATTGATGATCACATTTATGTCTTGACCCCCTTAGGAAAAGTGATCGCTTTGGAGAAAGGCTCATCGCCGATCGACTTTGCGTACGCCGTTCATACCGACCTTGGGCATCGCTGTCGCGGCGCTCGAATTGATGGGGCGATGGTGCCGCTTGATACTGCCTTACACAATGGCCAGACTGTCGAAATTATTTCTGTCAAGCAAGGTGGACCTTCCAGAGATTGGCTCCACCCCGAGCGTGGTTATTTGCGTTCACAGCGGGCCCGAGCGCGTGTACGCGCGTGGTTCAATGCGCTCGATGATGAGACGAGTCAAGCACCCAGCAAAGGAATCGATAGCAAGCTCGATAAAAGTCCAGATAAGTTATCCGATAAAAAGGAAGAGATTCAGATTCGGACTCGGTCTGCCGCCACCAATCAACGCGGTGATGTTTTAGTCGTCGGGGTTGACTCGTTATTGACGCAGTTGGCTAAATGCTGTCGACCGGTCCCTCCAGATCCCATTGCCGGTTTTGTGACCCAAGGCCGCGGGGTCTCGATTCATCGCCGTAATTGCAAAACCTTTCGAGGACTTTTAGAGCGCGCTCCAGAGCGGGTGATTCAAACCGCGTGGAGTGCTAAGTTAGATCCCGACCAGGGCGCTAATAAAGAACGCGTTTTCCCTGCTGATTTATCGATCATTGCGCTTGATCGATCTGAGCTCATGCGTGAACTCTTTGAGATCACTTCGAAGATTGGCGTGCATGTGATTGATCTCAAAAAATCGGTTCGCAAAGGCGTGGCGCATATTCAATTAACCGTTGAAATCGCCAATGCCGAGGCCTTGCGTTTGGTACAAACTGGGCTGGAAGGATTGCGTGGTGTCACCGAAGTGCGCCGGCGGTGATAAACTCTTGATTAATATAGGCTCGTAGCTCAGCTGGTTAGAGCACCACCTTGACATGGTGGGGGTCGTTGGTTCGAGTCCAATCGAGCCTACCAACGAAACAAATCAGTATGCGCGTTGTGTTCATGGTGTTTAGGACGAACGCGCATTCTCTTTTATGCATGGAGTGTGTATGGTAGCGGTTACCCTTCCCGATGGTTCGAAGCGCGAGTTTGCTGCGCCGGTAACCATTGCTGAAGTTGCCCAATCCATTGGTAGCGGCTTAGCCAAAGCTGCACTCGCAGGCTCCGTGGATGGTCGCTTGGTGGATCTCAGTCACACGATTGATCGTGATGTGCAATTAGCCATCATTACTGATAAAAATCCCGAGGGCCTGGACATCATACGGCATTCCACTGCCCATTTATTGGCATATGCCGTTAAAGAATTGTTCCCCGACGCGCAGGTCACGATTGGCCCTGTGATTGAGAACGGCTTCTATTACGACTTCTCGTATCACCGCCCCTTCACCCCAGATGACCTCGCTGCCCTTGAGAAAAAAATGCTGGAGCTTGCAAAGAAGGATGAGTTAGTCGTTCGTCAAGTGATGCCTCGCGATCAAGCCGTTGAGTTCTTTAAACGACAAGGCGAAATCTATAAGGCCGAGATTATTACGAGTATTCCGCAAAATGAAGAGGTCTCGCTTTACACCGAGGGAAAATTTACCGATCTCTGCCGCGGCCCTCACGTACCGTCAACCGGAAAACTAAAAGTATTCAAGCTGATGAAGCTCGCCGGTGCGTATTGGCGTGGCGACAGTAAGAACGAGATGTTGCAGCGGATTTACGGTACTGCCTGGACCAAAAAGGAAGACCAAGACGCCTACTTGCACATGCTGGAGGAGGCTGAGAAGCGCGATCATCGGCGTTTGGGCAAACAGCTTGATTTATTTCATTTCCAGGATGAGGCCCCAGGACTGGTGTTCTGGCACCCGAAAGGGTGGGCCATTTGGCAAGAGGTTGAGCAGTACATGCGCCGCGTGTATCAACGCGAGGGTTATCAAGAGGTGAAGGCCCCACAAATTCTGGATCGCGGCCTTTGGGAAAAATCCGGTCACTGGGATAACTACAAAGAGAATATGTTCACGACGGAGTCGGAGAACCGAGCCTATGCGTTAAAGCCCATGAACTGCCCGGGGCATGTACAGATCTTTAATTCAGGGTTGCATAGCTATCGCGAGTTGCCCCTGCGTTTTGGCGAGTTTGGGCAATGCCATCGGAACGAACCATCGGGTGCCTTACATGGCTTGATGCGGGTGCGTGGATTTACTCAAGACGACGGTCACATCTTTTGTACCGAGGACCAGATTCAGTCGGAGGTCGCCGCCTTTGACCAAGCGGTCCGCGCGGTGTATCGCGATTTTGGCTTTACAGAAGTTGCCGTGAAATTAGCCCTTCGTCCTGCCAAACGGGTTGGGGATGATGCCATTTGGGACAAAGCCGAGGCATCTCTGCGGGGAGCACTCAAAGCATCCGGTCAAACGTGGGAAGAGTTGCCCGGTGAGGGTGCTTTCTATGGACCCAAGATTGAATACCACCTAAAGGATTCGATTGGACGTTCCTGGCAGTGCGGCACCATGCAAGTCGACTTTTCTATGCCAGCACGCTTGGGCGCTGAGTACGTAGCCGAAGATAACAGCCGCAAGGTACCGGTGATGCTGCATCGGGCCATTGTGGGTTCCTTGGAGCGATTTATCGGGATTTTGATTGAAAATCATGCCGGCGCCATGCCGGTTTGGCTAGCTCCAACCCAAGCAATCGTGCTCAATATCTCGGAGAATTCGGCCGAATACGCCCAAAAAATCCAGCAAATGCTGAAAAAACAAGGGTTTAGAGTGGAATCCGATTTGCGAAATGAGAAAATTACGTATAAAATACGAGAACACGCGTTACAAAAACTGCCTTATTTGCTTGTTGTTGGCGATAAAGAGCGTGAAAGTAATACGGTGGCCGTTCGTGCCCGTGGCGGAATTGATCTAGGGGTAATGCCCGTAGACGCCTTCGTCACCCGACTCCAGCAGGATATTGCCCAGAAAGTCGGACCCGAGCCTAGCT
>JBEDHB010000081.1:0-6312 GCA_041174325.1 Pseudomonadota bacterium | reverse complement strand
GGACCGTTCTTAGCGCTGGCCTCGGTCAGGCGGTACAAATTCAGTTTGATGAGAACGACGTCCCGCACATCAAAGCAAAATCACAACGCGATGCATATTACGCTCTGGGATTTGTTCATGCCACCGAGCGCTCTTGGCAACTGGAGATCAGTCGTCGTTTGGCGTCAGGACGACTCTCCGAGATTTTAGGCGAACGCACCGTCTCGCTCGATCGTTTTATCCGTACCCTAGGTATCAAACAAGCAGCTGAAAAACAGTTTGAACACTATCCGGCTGAGATCAAGCAATTGGTTCAAGCCTATGCCGATGGCGTCAACGCTGGTAATCAATCACTCGGTTGGGCCTTACCGCTTGAGTATTTTTTGACTGGATCTAAACCGGGTTATTGGTCTGCTGCAGATAGCGTAGCCTGGTCTTTGATGATGGCGTTGGATCTGGGTGATAACTGGCAAAAAGAATTATTTCGCTTAGAGCTGTCTCAATATCTAAGCACAGCTGACATTTGGCAGGTCATGCCGCCCTATCCCGGTACCAATCCAGTGACAACGATGGATTTTTCCAAGCTGTATCGCGAGCATCAGATTTTTAAGCCTTCCCAACCCCAGGTTCAAACATCGCGTCATAGCGAGCCTTACTTACTCAAGTATGCCGATACGGTGGGATGGCTGAGCGATCAGCAAGAGGGCTTGGGATCCAACAACTGGGTGCTCACAGGTAAAAAAACGGTCTCTGGTAAACCTTTGCTCGCAAACGATCCTCATTTGGGTCTGAGTGCTCCATCCACATGGTACTTTGCACACCTAGAGGCCCCAGGCTTGAATGTCATGGGCGCAACCTTGCCAGGTATCCCGGCCATTGTTTTGGGGAGGACCGACAAAATTGCCTGGGGATTTACCAATACCGGGCCTGACGTTCAAGATCTGTATCTGGAAAAGATTGATCCTAATAATCCCAATCAATACATCGGCCCCGATGGTCCCATTTCCTTTTTGGCCCGTGAGGAGATTATTCAGATTAAAGATAAACCACCCCTACGATTTGTGGTGAAGCAAAGTCGGCATGGACCTATTATTTCAGACAGTCATGCCCGGGCTAAAAAGGTGATTGATACGAAGCGTTACGCTCTGGCTCTACGCTGGACCGCCTTAGATGTTGAGAACCAAACCTTGCTGGGTGGCATTCTTATGAATCGCGCTGATTCCATCGACTCATTGAAGGTCGCCTTGCGTCATCACTATGCCCCGATGCAAACCGTAGCCATGGCAGATACTCAAGGCAATATTGCGTTGCAAGTTGCCGGGGTTGCACCTCGCCGGCAATTGCACCAAGGTCTATATGGGGTTGCGCCGGCTCTAGGGTGGGAGCGCCAATATGATTGGACAGCCTATGTACCGTTTGAGCAATTGCCCAGCTATTCGAATCCAACCTCCGAGTGGCTGGCAAGCGCCAACCAAGAAATTGTTTCGACGACGAATCCCAACCCGCTCACGGGAGACTGGGATCTTCCCTTTCGCTATGACCGCATCGCAGCCATGATTGGAGCAAAAGACCAACACGATCGCACTTCCATGCAAGCCATGCAGGGCGATGTTCTCTCTTTAGGGGCGCAGCCTCTCTTGGCTTTATTTAAAAATGCTCGCTCAGGTCATGCGCTGCAGTCTAGTATTCAATCGGCTATCGAGGGTTTTAATGGAACCATGAGTACGGATTCGGTAGCTGCTTTGGTCTTCAATGCCTGGGTTGATCAATTAACGCGTATTCTGTTCTCCCGTCTGGGTGACTCCTTCACCGAGGAATATGGCCGGCGCCATTTTCGGGGGGCGGTCATCAATCAAATCAGCAATCCCGATAGTCCTTGGTGCGATGTGCACACCACAACAGAGCGAGAAAATTGCCAGGATGCCGCCAATCTTGCTCTGCAGCGAGCCTTGAATGATTTGAGTCAACGTTATGGAAACTCCACCAATGATTGGCGTTGGGGAGCGGCGCATCACGCCGTTTCTGAGCATCGTCCCTTCAAAAATATTCCCTTCCTATCGGGGCTCTTTAATGTCAGCGTTCCATTTCCGGGGGACGCCTTTACGGTCAACGTAGGGCGCCCAGTGCTCAATAATCCCAAAGCCCCCTTCCAAGCTAATCACGCTCCTAGTCTGAGAGCAATCTATGATCTGAACGATCCCGAACAATCGGCCTTCATGTTTCCGACCGGTCAGTCCGGTTGGGTGCAGAGTGCCCGCTATCGCAATCTGAATAACGCATGGGCAAATAATCAAGTGGTCCCATTGGCAATGAAGCCTAAACAGGTCCAGCGCGAATTGGTCTTAAAGGCCAAGTCGTTTTGAGTTGTGGCGTCGACCCATTACAATCCTTAAGAATTACACAGGATCATTATGAAAACCATTCTTCAACTTCTCAGTGTTTCGATCTTTGCTCTTTCCTCTAATGTTGCTTTCGCTGCTTGGGATGAACTAGGAAGCAATGAGTTCATTACGATTTTGATTGATAAATCCAGTATCAAGAAATCCGGGGATAAGGTACAAGTTCTATCAATGCTCGATCTTAAGAAGCCAGGGGTTGAACCAAAAACCAAATTACCCGTGAACTCCATCATTGGTCTCAACGAATACTACTGTGGTCAGGTTCAATACCGCCCCTTAGAGGTTAAGTTTATGTCGGGTAAACGCGGCGAAGGTAAAGTCGTTGATGAGATCAAGACGCCCGATAGCAGTTTTGAGGCGATTGTGAGTGGTGATTGGCCGGCAGGAGTCTATAACCTTGCGTGTCGCGCAAACTAATACCATTACGCGATTAATTGTTCATCAAGGGGTATTCACCCTACTCAGTATTTTTATTGTGGCACTTTGCTTTGCGGGACTGCAAGGCTGCGCGGCCCCTTTCATGGCAGCCGCAAGCAGTGTCGGTACCGCTGCAGGGTCTGCGGCGGCAGCAAGCCCTATGACCGCAGTGAGCGTTACTTCAACCGTAACCACAGGACGCTCACCCCTCGAGCATGCCACATCTGCCGCAACCAAAAAGGATTGCAGTTTCTTTAACGTGTTTAGTTCTAAACCAATTTGTGAAGAAATTGTGATCCCAAGTGTTCAGGACCGCAGTGAACTCATCATCGGGGAGGCAGATCGCAATCCTGCGATGATTGAAGTGATTGACGTAAGACCGAGTCAGTAGCGAATGGGGTGAACGACGGGACTCGAACCCGCGACAACCAGAATCACAATCTGGGACTCTACCAACTGAGCTACGTCCACCATTGCTACACAGGCATTATAACGACTATGCCCCTGAACTGATCGATGGGGATTCAAATAACGCCCAATCACCCAACTCCATACTGGCCTCCAAAAAGAAGGTGGCGATGGCATCCTGTGTTTTAACCTTTGCCAAGGCATGATGATCGGATAGGCGTTGGCGCCAACGGCGCGATCCTGCGCGACCGTGAGCTAAGCCCATGATGTGCCGAGTAATCGCTCCTAAGTAGAAGTCTTTACGATGTGCATTGCACTGCGCCAGCCATGCTTGACTGTATGCAATCAAGCCAATTTGAACTCGGTGCCAGTCTGCCTCACTAAAGAGATAACCCACCGCATCGCCATCGCTTTCGATGAGATCATCCCAACCCAATAGCATGGCCGGAAAATGATAAGCGGCGCGACCAATCATGAAACCATCAAAATCAGACCAATGCTGCGCGATATCGTGATTGGACTCCAAACCGCCATTAAGTAGAACAATTAGATTTGGATGGTGCTTTTGTGCATCGCGACGTATTTGCTTAGCAACCTCATAGTGCAATGGGGGCTTGCTGCGATTCTCTTTAGGCGATAGGCCTTTTAGGACTGCATTGCGTGCATGAATGGTTACTTGAGTCGCCCCTGCAGCCGCAACGGCGAGCACAAAATCCAGAACAAATTGGTAGTCACGCGGCGATTGGGCTGCATCCATTTGATCAAGACCCAAGCGATGCTTGACCGAAATCGGTAGATCACAGGCAGCACGCATCGCGCTCACACACTTAGCTACAAGTTCAGGTTCAGCCATGAGGCATGCCCCAAACGCCCCTTTTTGGACCCGCTCTGAGGGGCAGCCACAATTGAGATCGATTTCGTCATAGCCCCATTGCTGGGCCAGTGCCGCGCATTGAGCGAGCTCAGCAGGATCACTGCCGCCAAGTTGCAAAACCACCGGATGCTCTTCCTGACTGAAATCCAAATGCCGTCCCTGGTCCCCGTGTAAAAGCGCCCCTGTGGTCACCATCTCGGTATACAGTACAGCACGCTTGGTCAACATTCGATGGAATGACCGGCAATGGCGATCGGTCCACTCCATCATGGGAGCAACGGCTAAGCGCTTGGTACTCATGCAATTAGTCCCAAGGATTGATCAACTTCAATTTAGTTGGATCAAAATCGCTAGTATTGCGCGTAACCAATGTCAGGCGATGCTCAATCGCGGTCGCTGCAATCATGGCATCCCGCTCGGAAGATGGATTAGGAACATGAAGATCTGCGCAGCGCAATGCAATTGGGACATCAATTGGAATAATCCGATCCGAAAATACGGGCAATATGATTTGTATCAGCCATTTTTTTAATAACTGGCCTTGCTTTTTATCCCGACGCGCAACCGACAGAATGCCTTGTTCGATTTCTAGAATGCTAATCACCGAGAGAAACATCCGGGTTGGAGCAATCGCTTGTGCCCAATCATGAACCTGTGGATTAATCTTGGAAGTACCTGCTTTTCTGAGCTCAGAAATGACATTGGTGTCGAGAAGATACATTAGGAAAGATTGCTTGGCTTCGTAAAGCGTTTTATTTTCTCAGGCTCGAACTCAATCTCGGCCAATCCAGGCATACCCACAAGATCAAGGATGGTTTTTTGTTTGCCAATTACACGTTGGTAATCTTCATAGCGCATCAAAACGTGCGAGGGTTTGCCTCGATCCGTAATAAATACCGGGCCTGATTGACAGGCTTTCTTGGCACCGCTGGTGTCTTGATTAAATTCTCGGCTTGATAAGGTCTTGGGCATCAAATTCCCCACATTCAACTCAATGTAGCAATGTTACTACATTTATATTGAGGAGAAGAATACCTACACTTACTCGCGCGAGGCCTTCTTACGCTCATGCTCTTTCAGAAAGCGCTTGCGCAAGCGGATGCTCTTCGGGGTAACCTCAACCAACTCATCATCGGCAATAAATTCCACAGCGTATTCCAAGGTGAGTTGCACGGGTGGCACGAGGCGCACTGCCTCATCGGTTCCAGAGGCGCGCACGTTGGTGAGCTGCTTACCTTTAATCGGATTGACCACTAAATCATTATCACGACTATGAATCCCAATAATCATGCCCTCATAGAGAGGGTCGCCTGGTGAGACAAACATGCGGCCCCGATCTTGTAGCTTCCAGAGTGCATAGGCAACCGCATCGCCATCGTCTTGACTAATCAATACGCCATTATGGCGCTCACCCAAAATACCTTCTTTCACAGGCCCATACGAATCAAAGTTATGGCTCATGAGTCCGTTACCGCGGGTCAGGGTCATAAACTCCCCCTGAAATCCAATCAATCCTCGCGCTGGAACCCGATATTCTAGGCGGGTACGTCCTTTACCATCACTCACCATGTCCAGGAGCTCGGCTTTACGTTTACCCAACTCTTCCATCACCCCGCCCTGCGTCGCATCTTCAACATCCACGGTGAGATTCTCGTAGGGCTCTAACTTCACACCATCTTCTTCATGAAACACCACACGGGGTCGTGACACGGCTAACTCATAACCCTCACGCCGCATGTTCTCAACCAAAATGGTGAGATGGAGCTCGCCACGACCCGATACCTCAAACACCGTATCGTCATCGGTCTCGCGCACCCGTAATGCCATATTGGATTTAAGTTCGCGATCTAAGCGCTCCCGAATTTGCCGACTGGTCACAAACTTTCCTTCCCGGCCAGCGAGAGGGCTCGTGTTCACCATAAAGTTCATGGTGAGGGTGGGCTCGTCGATCTTGAGCATTGGCAAGGCATCGACCTGATCAGGCGCACAAATCGTGGTACCAATCGCTAAATCTTCAATGCCATTAACCAAGACAATATCGCCGGCGATGGCCTCATCCACTACTTCACGCTCAAGGCCTTTGAACTTCAGCACTTGATTGATACGGCCTTTAAATGGTGTGCCATCTGGTCCATTCATACAAACCACATCCGTACCGGGTTTGATTTTGCCGCGACGGATCCGGCCCACACCAATTTTGCCCACATAGTTGCTGTAATCGATCGATGAAATCTG
>JBEDHB010000080.1:0-6319 GCA_041174325.1 Pseudomonadota bacterium | reverse complement strand
GCGCCTTCATTGCGATTGGTCATAAGCCTAATACTGATTTATTTGTAGGTCAGCTTGATATGAGCAATGGCTACATCAAAACGCACTCGGGCTTAGAGGGCAATGCCACCGCAACCAATATTCCTGGTGTCTTTGCGGCGGGAGATGTACAAGATCACATCTATCGTCAAGCCATTACCAGTGCAGGCACAGGGTGTATGGCAGCGCTAGATGCGCAGCGTTATTTGGAGGCGCTCGACGACTAAGCTGTCAAAGCAATTAAAGCCAGTTCGGGGGAGCGATCCAGTATCCGTAAAAGTGCTCGGGCAGCTCCTGTAGGCGCGCGCTTGCCTTGCTCCCAGTTGCGGATTGTTTCGAGTGGCACCCCAATTTTTTGAGAGAACTCTAGCTGGGACAACCCGATTTTCTTTCTAACGCGTGCCGCATATTTTCCAGCATCACGCATTGCCATGGCATCATCACTTTTTTTATGCCGCGCAATATCAATCTCGGTTGTTGCATCAATTAATTTTTGGTTAATTCGCCCTCGAACCTTTTTTCGTGGCGCATTAAGATCAACACTAACTCGAACTTTTTTCATCGACTAAGAGTAGTTCAATGAACTACTATTGTCAAACAAAAAACCCAGAATGAATCTGGGTTCTTCGTTTACTTGGCTCTTGTTAACGAACCACAGGTAAGAGCGGTACGATCAAGAGTGCCACGATGTTAATGATCTTAATGAGCGGGTTCACAGCCGGGCCCGCGGTGTCTTTGTAGGGGTCACCCACGGTATCACCAGTCACGGCAGCCTTGTGCGCTTCCGATCCTTTGCCACCATAGTTACCCTCCTCAATGTATTTCTTGGCATTGTCCCAAGCGCCACCACCGGTACACATGGAGATTGCGACAAAGAGGCCGGTAATAATCGTACCCATCAAGAGGCCACCCAATGCAGCGGGTCCCAAGAAGAGACCTACCAGTATTGGAACCACCACCGGTAAGAGCGATGGAATAATCATTTCTTTAATCGCTGCTGAGGTGAGCATGTCCACAGCCTTACCGTACTCTGGCTTTGCAGTCCCCTCCATAATGCCTGGGATCTCCCTGAACTGACGCCGCACCTCCTCCACCACAGCACCGGCACAACGACCTACTGCTTCCATCGCCATCGCACCAAAGAGGTAAGGAATCAAGCCACCAATAAAGAGGCCAATGATCACCATGTGATTGGAGAGATCAAAGGTCACTTGCTGACCAATTGCCTCCAAGGCATGCGTGTAGTCCGCAAACAGCACCAAGGATGCAAGACCAGCTGAGCCAATCGCATAGCCTTTGGTCACCGCCTTGGTGGTATTGCCCACCGCATCCAATGGATCAGTAATATCGCGAACCGAATCCGGCAAACCTGCCATCTCAGCAATACCGCCGGCGTTATCGGTAATTGGGCCATAGGCATCAAGCGCAACCACAATCCCTGCAAGCGAGAGCATGGCCGTTGCGGCTACTGCGATACCGTAAAGACCTGCTAAATAATAAGCAGCAAAGATTGCGATACAAACAAAGATGACAGGGTAGGCGGTGGAACGCATCGATACACCAAGACCCGCAATAATGTTGGTGCCATGACCTTTGGTTGATGCTTCCGCAATATGCTTGACCGGTTTGTAATCGGTGCCGGTGTAGTACTCAGTAATCCATACCAATCCAGCGGTAAGCAATAAACCAACGATCGAGGAACCAAATAAGCGCCACTGGCTACCCGGAATACCTAAAGCATCATCCGGAATAATCCAATTGGTCACGAAGTAGAAACCAACTAAAGAGATCAAGCCCGAAATGATTAAACCTTTATATAAAGCGGGCATGACATTTTTCATACCGGGGCTCGCTTTGACAAACGAACAACCAATGATCGATGCAATGATCGAAATACCGCCAAGGACGAGTGGGTATACAACAGCTGCAACTGGGGCGTTCATGACCATCAGTGCACCCAAGACCATCGTTGCAATTAAGGTCACTGCGTAGGTCTCAAATAAGTCGGCTGCCATTCCTGCGCAGTCGCCCACGTTATCACCCACGTTATCGGCAATCACCGCAGGATTGCGTGGGTCATCCTCCGGAATACCCGCTTCTACCTTGCCCACCAAATCAGCGCCTACGTCTGCGCCCTTGGTAAAAATGCCGCCACCGAGTCGGGCAAAGATCGAGATTAAGGAGGAACCAAAGGCTAAACCAATTAATGGATGTAAGACATCGGAAAGATCTTGGCCGTTATCCATCGACACCAAGAGCATGAAAAATACGCCGACGCCTAAGAGTCCCAAACCAACAACGAGCATGCCAGTGATTGCGCCACCCTTGAAAGCCACATTGAGGGCTTGGTTCATGCCCTGGGTCGCCGCTTGTGCAGTGCGCACATTTGCGCGTACCGAGACGTTCATGCCAATAAAACCACAAGCTCCAGACAGAACAGCACCGATTACAAAACCAATCGCGGTAGCTAAATCGAGAAAAACCGCCATCAGGATTGTCAGCACCACACCCACAATCGCAATGGTTTTATATTGGCGCGCCAGATAGGCAGCCGCACCTTGCTGAATCGCTTCAGCGATTTCTACCATTCGGGCATTACCCGTGTCTTGCTTGAGAATCCAAGTGCGCATCACAAAGCCATAGACCACTGCAATGACGCCACACGCTAAAGCAAAATAAAGACCAACAGTCACATCACTCATGCTAAATCACTCCTACTTGGTTGAGGATTCAATTTAATTTTGATACGACAATCTTGTTATCAGCCCGAAGGCTTAAAATAGTAAGCCTAACGCTTTCAAAAGTATCCAACAGAATTAGCGATTTGCCACTTTGCTAAGATCAGGGTATCTACTAAGCAAGCCGTTTTTATTTAATTTGGAGTATGTATGAGTCTTGATAACGTCACCCCCGGAAAACGGGTTCCCGAGAACTTTAACGTCATTATTGAAATCCCGATGAACGCCGACCCTATCAAATATGAGGTGGATAAGGAAACTGGGGCAATTTTTGTAGACCGCTTTATGGGTACCGCCATGCACTATCCCTGCAACTATGGCTACATCCCTAAGACGATTGCGGGAGACGGTGATCCAGTCGACGTCTTGGTGATCACACCGTTTCCATTGATACCTGGAGTGGTGGTCAGCTGTCGCGCATTGGGTGTTTTGCAAATGAACGATGAAGCTGGAGATGATGCCAAGTTGCTAGCCGTTCCCGAAGATCGAATTTTATCAATCTATAGTCATTGGGAAAGTTCAGATGATATTAACCAAATGCGCTTAAACCAAATTCAGCATTTCTTTGAACATTACAAAGATCTGGAAAAAGGCAAGTGGGTCAAAGTCAAAGGTTGGGGCTCGATTGCGGATGCCCATCAAGAAATTATCGATGGTATGGCCCGCTATCAGAAAGAAAAGGTCTAAGCATGAATCTTGCATGGTGTAGGTTATGAGTCAGCACACTCATGCCCCCATGCAAATTGCAATGGTGCAACACAATCCCCTCTTAGGGGATTGTGTTGGTAATGCGCAAGCGATCTTTCAGGCGGCACGCAATGCGCATCAACAAGGAGCAAGTCTACTTTTAACTCCAGAGCTTTCTTTAACCGGCTATCCTCCCGAAGATCTTTTACTGCGTCCCGGATTTATTCAAGAGACGCAGACCGTTCTTCGATCCCTCTGTAAACAACTGGAAGGACTGCAAGGCTTAACCGTGATTGTGGGCCATCCCTGCGAGTCCGATTTAGGTCTTCGCAATGCAGCATCAGTGATTGAAAACGGTAAAGTCATTACCACTTACTACAAAAATGAATTACCGAATCACGAAGTATTTGATGAGAAGCGCTATTTTGTGGCGGGTGAGAATGCCTGCGTTTTTGAGCATCATGGTTTAAAAATCGGCGTTTTGTTATGTGAAGACATTTGGCACTCACAGCCGGCTCTTAAAGCACAGCAAGCCGGCGCACAAATCCTGGTAGTGTTAAATGCCTCACCCTACCATCTTCAAAAAGAACATACTCGCTACGAACTACTCAAACAACAAACTCAGACCTGCGGTTTGCCTATCGTTTATCTCAATATGGTAGGTGGGCAAGATGAACTCGTCTTTGATGGCGGATCCTGTGCTGTGAACTCGCGGGGCGAGCTCGTGGTTGCAATGCCACAGTTTCAGGAAGAAATGGCATTCCTTCAGGTGGTAGCGGGCGAGCCCCAACGAGGCGTGATTGCTCCTTCGCTAACACTCGAGGCGCAAGTCTATGCCGCACTAGTTATGGGAACGCGTGATTATGTTCATAAAAACCGTTTTCCGGGGGTGATTCTGGGGCTATCGGGCGGAGTGGACTCTGCTTTGGTGTTGGCAATTGCAGTCGATGCACTAGGGCCAGACCAAGTGCGCTCAGTCATGATGCCATCGCCCTACACCGCTGAAATTTCTTGGCTCGATGCCCGTGAGCTGGCGTCTAATTTAGGCGTGCAATACGATGAGATTTCGATTCAGGGACCGATGATGGCATTCGAGGGTGCCTTAGAGGCGCAATTTACGAATTTACCTAGCGATACCACGGAAGAAAATATTCAGGCGCGGGTGCGCGGCACCATCTTGATGGCGCTCTCGAATAAAACCGGTCGCCTGGTCCTCACCACAGGTAATAAGAGCGAGATGGCAGTTGGGTATTGCACCCTCTATGGTGATATGGCTGGCGGCTTTGCCGTGATTAAAGATATTGCCAAGACCTTGGTTTATCGATTGTGCCGCTATCGTAATCAAATCACGCCAGTGATCCCCGAGCGTATTCTGACGCGCGCTCCATCGGCAGAATTGCGCCCCAATCAAACCGATCAAGATAGTCTGCCACCGTATGAAGTGCTCGATGCCATCTTGGCGCGCTATATGGAGCAGAATCAATCTAGCAGTGAAATCATTACAGCTGGCTTTGATTCTGCGGCAGTGCAAAAAATTACGCGCCTGATTCAGATTAATGAATACAAACGGCGTCAGGCTCCCCCAGGTGTTCGCATTACGGCACGTGCCTTCGGGCGTGATTGGCGCTACCCGATTACATCAGGCGCCAAACTCTAGTCCTTAAAATAGTGGGGAAATGGCAAAGTCATCATCCTTGGGTATGATTAGCTGAAAAGGAGACCCTATGAAACTAATTACTTCAATTATTAAACCCTTCAAACTCGATGAAGTACGCGAAGCGCTTGCTGAGGTTGGCGTGACCGGCCTCACTGTTACCGAAGTAAAAGGCTTTGGTCGTCAAAAGGGTCACACCGAACTCTATCGTGGTGCGGAGTATGTCGTGGATTTTCTGCCGAAGGTGAAAGTCGAAGTAGTTGTTTCCGATAATTTGGTTGAAACCGTAACCGAATCAATCATCAAGGCAGCACGTACCGGAAAAATTGGGGACGGCAAAATTTTTGTAAGTCCGATCGAGCAAGCCATCCGAATTCGTACCGGCGAGATAGACGACGCTGCGGTTTAAAACGCCACTTCTTCCAAGATAATGCTTTTGGCGTTTGGGTTATCAATTTTGACTTTATAACCCTGAAAAAATAGATCGGTTTGACCCAAACTGGAGGTAGTCACCAGAAACGGAGCTTTGCCATAAAAGGAATAGGAGCTGCCGGCGTCAAAGTTCTTTTTCTCGAGCTTGCCAGTTGCATCTTTCACGCAGACTGTTTGGGCACTCCGACTTTGCACATACACCATGTTGCCAGGCTTGGTTGCAACTGGAGAACGATAACTTGAGGTATTCGCCTCTTCAGCAATGCATCCATCAACAGCCTGGGAAGGAGCTACAGCAATAGCGCTAGTTACTGGGGCTGCTGCAGGAGGTGTGCTTGGGTTTAGGACTGGGTTTACAGGAGGCAATTCCTCTTTTTTCAAATCTCCTGCATTGCCAATTGATTCAGATGGGAGTTTGGCTAGTTCAGCGGGCTTGATCGGCTGCGACTGATTTACATTGAAGATCACAATTCCGATGGCTGCAACTACTGCGGCACCGCCAAATACATAGAAACTGGAATTCTTTTTGACTATTGGCTTACTTGTGTCATGAAAACGCTCGAGTTGTTCAGGTTGAGATTTAGGTTCAGAATCGACGGGGGGCAGCTGAACATTATTTTTTATTTGACCTTCCGATGCATCTTGGGTGGAACCCGATTCAGTAGCTAGTGTCTCCTGAACCAAATCGGGGCCGAAGTCAAACACCTCCTCGTGCGCAATGCCTAACTCATCGGCAACACGTTTTGCTGCATTGGCTTTAATCGCTAAAGAATAAAAATGGCTCTTCTCG
>JBEDHB010000079.1:0-6337 GCA_041174325.1 Pseudomonadota bacterium | reverse complement strand
GCACCAATCACCAAATCACTATCTATGACTGCATTGTCAATACTCTGTTGATCAGAGAATAGGGTTTGTACACGATTACCGTATAGCGAATCAATCTGCCGTAATCGATCTAGGTCACGATCCATGATGCTCACGTGTGCGCCCATACCAACTGCAATTTGCAAGGCATGACGCCCCACTACCCCCGCGCCCAAGATCAATACTTTCGCAGCGGCAACTCCTGGAATGCCACCCAACAACAATCCAGAGCCACCCTTGGATTTCTCCAAATGCGCCGCACCCGCCTGAATTGACATCCGCCCAGCCACCTCACTCATAGGGGCCAGTAGCGGGAGTGCGCCGCTCGAAGACGTCACGGTCTCATAGGCAATACAGATCGCTTTTGACTCGATCAATGCTTCCGTTTGCACTGGATCAGGCGCCAAATGTAAATAGGTGAAGAGAGCTTGATCCTCGTGAAGCATCGCACACTCCTGTGGCTGCGGCTCTTTAACCTTCACAATCAACTCAGCATCTGCGAAGACTGTTTGCGCATTTTCGATGAGCGTTGCTCCGGCTGCTTGGTACTGCTCATTGGTAAACCCAATATGTGCCCCAGCATTTTGCTCCACTAACACTGCATGACCTTGCCGTGTCAGACTACTCACCAAACTGGGGGTAAGGCCAACTCGGAACTCATTGTTCTTAATTTCTTTTGGAATACCAATAATCATTTTTGCTCTCCTAATTGAAGTACGTGTTTTTTATCAATCCCCAATACGAAATACAGGATCAAATAAATGGTTAATAAGATTGGGCCCACAATTAATGCCATGCGCGCATCCTCATGAAAACTCATCAAAACAATGACGAGCGCAATGAAGGCCAAGGCAAACCAGCTCGAATACGGCCACCATGGGGCGCGATACGACAGTTGGGCAAATTGGTCTTTGCTAAGACTTGCCCGAAAGCGATAATGGGTATAGAGAATGGAGATCCAAACCATGAGACCCACAAAAGTAACGGCCGCCATCATGTAATGGAAGGCCTTCTCGGGAACAAAGTAGTTCAGTACCACGCCGACCATCGGTACACAAACCGTTCCAATCACTGCACGATGCGGAACACCACTGTTTGACAGCTTTACAAAAGGCTTGGGTGCATACCCATTGGCTGATAGGGCATACAGCAAGCGTCCGCCGCTAAATACTCCAGCATTGCAAGCTGACAACGCTGCAGTGATCACCACAAAATTAACGATACCAGCCGCCTCACGCAAGCCAATACGCTCAAACATGGCCACAAAGGGGCTGCCTTGCTGACCCACTTCATTCCAAGGAAAGATGGCCAAGATCACCATTAGTGCACCCAAATAAAAAATCAGGATGCGCCAAATCAGCGAATCAATTGCCATCGGGATCGTTTGTTTCGGATTTTGCGCCTCGCCTGCAGATAAACCGATCATTTCAATACCGACATAGGCAAATAGCACCATATGCAAGGAGAGTAAAAATCCACTAAAGCCGTTCGGAAAGAATCCGCCATGCTGCCAAAGATTTCCTAATCCCATTGGTACCCAATCATTGGTAAACCCAAAGAAAATCACGGAGCAACCCAGAGCAATCATGAGCACAATCGCCATGATTTTGATGAGCGCAAACCAAAACTCAAATTCACCAAACACTTTGACGGCAATGAGATTAATGAGCCCCATGAGGATGATGGAAGAAAGTGCCCAAATCCATTGCGGTATATCTGGAAACCATACCCCCATATAGATGCCTACAGCAGTGACTTCAGCAATGGCCACCACCACCCAGTAGGTCCAGTACCCCCAGCCCACCATATATCCAGCTAAGGGATTGACGTAGGTATTGGCATAAGTGGCGAATGATCCCGTCACCGGTTCATGGACAGCCATTTCTCCCAAGGTTCGCAAAACGACAAATGCAACCATGCCAGCCAAGAAATAGGCAAGCAAGATGGATGGTCCTGCTATCTGAATTGCGGTGGCAGATCCCAAAAATAATCCGACACCAATTGTCGAACCCAAAGCCATTAATCGAATGTGTCTGACTTTGAGATGGCGCTTTAAGCCTTCTTCATTCTTCTCCAAGAGAACTCCTTTCATGATGACGGTGGCACAACGCCACCGCATGAAAGTCTATGGAGCGAATACGATTGAAACTAGTGCTTGAAAACTATAGAAGTATCAAGAACGAAATTAATAATTAAGCAACTTTGAGAATCTACTGAATAATCAATGCGTGCTGCAACAATAAAAATAATTGCTTACAGAAAAATCAGTAAATTCTTACAGGGATAGCCCTAGGCAATCTGGGCAAATTTTGGGTAAAAAAAACCCCAGCAAGCTGGGGTTCTCTTAGACAAAAAGGATTACTTCTTGTCAGCTGGCTTAGCAGCAGGAGCAGCAGCAGCTGGCTTAGCGTCTTTCTTTGGCTCTTCTTTCTTAGCTGGAGCAGCTTGAGCGAAAACACCAGCAGAGAACAAACCAGCAACTAACATAGCAACGATCTTTTTCATGTAAAACTCCAAAGTAAAAATTAATAAACGTAGTCTCCTACGGAATTACTACAGCCTAGGAAAAACCAATGTAGCTACGAATGGCTTTTTCAAAGACTATTTCCTTAACGCTTAGCCATTCAAATGGGTTGACATACGATTGATTTGAAAATAATCGTTTAAAAACAATTGCTTAGCAATTAATCTGTCTTTTGACTTTGGATTACACTCAAAATTTCTGCGGCAGCTAAAAACCCAAAAGAGGCGGTGACGTTCACTGTAGAGCCATAACCCGAACAAGCCAATCCACTACTTCCACTTCCACGCATATTCTCCGCAGAGTAAACCGCACGAATCCCCATCGGCATCTTCAGGTCTTTGGTAAAAGAATGGTTTTTTCTTAGCTCAGCCCTAATTTTTGCCAATAAAGGGTCGTGGGTGGCTTTGGCTAAATCATCGGCACTTAGAAAACGTGGGTTGACCTTCCCGCCCGCCCCTCCACACATCACCAATGGAATCTGCTGACTTTTACAAAAACTAGCGAGCGCTACCTTCGCGGATACATCGTCGCAGGCATCCAATACAAACGAGTCCTTTGCAATAATCTGCTCCAAATTGGCTGGCTCTGCAAATACATCGTGCATTGTGATCCTAATGTCGGGATTAATTGCTTGAAGGCGCTCAGCCATGGCCAGAACCTTGGCCTTACCAAAGCTTCCCTCGATGGCATGCAACTGACGATTAACATTACTGGGCGCAATGTGATCAAAATCCACTAAGACTACGTGGCCAACGGCTGAGCGAGCCAAGGCCTCAGCAGCCCATGAACCAACCCCACCCAAACCGATGACCACGACGGTGGCGTTGGCAAAGGCCTCAAATGCATCCTCACCGTAAAGACGGGCCACCCCCGCAAATCGTCGATCCGCGGTTGCATCACCCTCACAGGTGGTCTGCTCAATGACTCTTTCG
Source organism: Pseudomonadota bacterium (assembly GCA_041174325.1). Taxonomy (GTDB): domain Bacteria; phylum Pseudomonadota; class Gammaproteobacteria; order Burkholderiales; family Burkholderiaceae; genus Polynucleobacter. The sequence goes on along the minus strand of JBEDHB010000079.1, from coordinate 2,863 downwards.
TTTGCCATACGCTCTCTTTATACTCAATCCATGAGCTCAATCAGTAAAAACCTAGCCGATTTACGCAAAAACTATACCGCAGGACAACTATCGGAACATGAGGTACCCGGAGATCCGATCATCCTATTTGAAACCTGGTTTGAGCAAGCAAGGCAAGCAGAGTGTCCGGAGCCCAATGCGATGGTACTCGCCACAGCGGATGCATCAGGCACCCCTTCTGCGCGAGTTGTTTTGTTAAAAGGAATTAGTCAAGGCGATTTTTGTTTCTTTACCAATTATGAAAGCCAAAAGGGCCAAGAGCTTGCAAATCGCCCCCATGCAGCACTTCTCTTTCATTGGCATGAGTTAGAACGCCAAGTACGGATTAATGGCATTGTCTCCAAACTGAGTACGACTGAGAGCGATGATTACTTTTTTCAACGCCCCCCGGCCTCTCGGATTGGCGCTTGGGCCTCACCACAAAGCCGTGAAATTGAAAGCCGTGCTTTTTTAGAACAAGAAGAGCTTCGCTTTAAGGAGCAATTTGGAGAGAACCCCCCTCGACCCGCCCAATGGGGTGGCTATCGCTTAAAGCCCGCAAAAATTGAGTTTTGGCAAGGCCGCCCATCGCGCCTGCACGATCGCATTTTGTACACCAAGGCTCAAGAAGCATGGCGCATTAGTCGCTTGGCGCCTTAATTGCAATTCCTACTCTCAATCCTTGAATAAGGTGGCAAAGGATTTTTTGAACTTACTCACCTTGGGCCCAACAACGGCCATGCAGTAGCCCTGAAACGGGTGATTACGATAGTAATTTTGATGATAGTCTTCCGCGGGATAAAAAACAGGAGCCATGATCACTTCCGTAACAATCGGATCAGAAAAGTGTCTTTGCTCCTCAAGCTCCTTGACTAGCTCCTTAGCGATTTGCAATTGTTGCTCGCTAAGCGCATAAATCACCGAGCGATACTGCGTTCCAACATCATTACCCTGATAGTTCAATGTGGTTGGATCATGAATCACAAAGAAGATCTCCAGCAACTGCCGATACGTAATAACGGTGGGATCAAACTCAATCTGAATGACCTCGGCGTGACCGGTTGACTCTGTGCAGACCGCCTCATAGCTTGGATTTGCAACATGGCCACCAGCATATCCTGAAATCACATGCTGTACGCCCTGAACGCGCTGATAAACCGCCTCAGTGCACCAGAAACACCCCCCACCTAATATCGCTTTCTCTGAAATCGTTGCCACAAAATTCTCCAATGATTTTTGAACTTAACCAACCATCAATAAGCGTAACGCAAAATAGATAAACAAGATGCCTACCCCAAACCACAGTACAGCCGCCCATTGCGGATGGCGCTCAAAACTATGGGCAAGAGTTTCTCCAGCCCAAATGAGCGCACTTAAGTATGTGATGCTAATAGCTTGCAAGATGATGGCGAGGTATAAAAAACTGAGAGCCGGATTGGCAAATTGCGGGTTCACAAACTGGGTAAAGAAGGAGATGAAGAAAAAAATGGCTTTGGGATTGGTGAGCGATAAAGCCAGTGCAGCGAGGAATGGATGCATTTGCATCAGTCGCATGGAGTTTGCCTGCGTGCCATTTTGTGGAGAACTCTTTTGCAAGCGAGACCAAGCGGTTCGCATCAGCCCCCAAGCCAGCCATAGTAAATAAATCGCTCCTAACCAGCGCAAAGCAATGAAGAGCGTGGGGGAGTTTTGTAACAGTGATGCGGCACCTAAAACAATACCCAGCATTAGGATCGAATCACCCACCACAATTCCAAATGATGCCCAGGCACCCGCCTTCCAGCCCAGCTGGGATGTGGCCGTTAAGACATAAAGGGAGTTCGGACCAGGCAATAAAACAATCGCGATGGTGCCCAAAATAAAAGTGGGTAACTGCACGATGCCCACATGGGTCAAATTCATCCAATCCAGCATGACTAGATCATAAACAGGAAACGTGTCATAATGGAGGGCTTTTTGAAACATCGTCCCCAGCAATTTACATATTTCAGCGTTTTGGTATGAACCCCGCTGCCGCTTGTCTGATGGTCGATGCCCTTGACCATCGCGCCTTTACATAAATATGGCGCACAACCGGAGACCATCCTTTAAGAGGATGGGTATTGCATGTCACATTCTGCTGAAATTACGAACCATTCATTTGCTTCACTAAACTTAGCCGCGCCCTTACTCAAGAACATTGAGGCGCTCGGCTATACCCAAGCTACCCCCGTACAAGCACAGGTCATTCCTGCGACCCTTGACGGTGGTGATTTATTGGTGAGCAGTCAAACGGGAAGCGGTAAAACCGCTGCCTTTTTGTTGCCACTTCTTCATCAACTCGTTCTTGCCAACCCCCATGGCAGCCCTGTGCCAGGTCGCGCTCAGCCCAAGATCTTAGTCTTGTGCCCAACGCGCGAACTTGCCCAACAAGTTGCTACCGATGCGATTAATCTCGCTCGTGGCATTAAGAGCCTACGAATTGCCACCATCATGGGTGGTATGCCCTATGGCAAGCAAATCCAAGCCATTAAGGGTGCTAGCCTGGTCGTAGCAACCCCAGGTCGTTTACTGGATTTATTTAATTCGCGCGCTATTCGCTTAGACGAGGTCAAGTGCTTAGTGGTCGATGAGGCTGATCGCATGCTTGATCTCGGCTTTGCTGAAGATCTCGAGGCCATCGATGAGCGTTGCAAAGGTCGCTCCCAAACACTGATGTTCTCGGCCACGTTTGCGCCTCGCATCATGAGTCTTGCCTCAAGCCTGACTAAGGATGCCAAGCGCATTGAGCTTGCCCATGCAGGTGAAGCGCATGCCAACATCTCTCAAAAACTGCATTGGGCTGACAACATGGCGCACAAGCATC
>JBEDHB010000078.1:0-6367 GCA_041174325.1 Pseudomonadota bacterium | reverse complement strand
ATAATCAATTACTTATACAATAAAGAGCAAAATTCTTGAAAGCCTACTACAGCGATCACTTTGTTCTCCCGTTGCCCAGTGGGCACCGGTTTCCGATGGCCAAGTACAAGATGTTGCGCGATTTGGTGTTTGATCTCCCAAATACCCAATTGCTTGAAGCACCTCGGGCCAGTGATACCGAACTACTTCTAGCCCACGACGCCTCATACGTACAGAGGGTCATTAGCGGAACCCTGAGTGAGGCAGAACAGAAAGAGATCGGATTTCCTTGGTCGGAGAAAATGGTGGAGCGCTCCCGCCGCTCGGTGGGCGCTACGATTGCCGCTTGCCAATCTGCCATCGAGGAGGGTGTCGCAGTCAATCTAGCGGGCGGTACGCACCACGCCTACCGCAATAAGGGATCTGGCTTTTGCGTCTTTAATGATGCGGCGATTGCGGCGCGGGTACTCATGAAACAACCGATAGGTCTTCAAAAAATCGGTATTTTGGATCTCGATGTGCATCAAGGCGATGGCACAGCGGCGATTTTGCAAAACGATCCTGCTATTTGCACGATCTCGATTCATGGGGAAAAGAACTATCCATTTGCCAAGACCAGCAGTGATCTGGATATTGCCCTAGCCGATGGTAGTGGTGACGCTAGCTATTTAGAGGCGCTCGAGCAGGCCCTCGGGTTTCTAAAAGGACAAGGAATTCAGTTTCTAATTTACTTGGCTGGCGCCGATCCCTTTGAGGGGGATCGGTTGGGTCGTCTAAGACTCTCAAAAGAGGGGCTAGCGTTACGTGATCAACACGTCATGGCATTTGTGAGAGAGCAGGGTATTCCAATCGCCATTGCGATGGCAGGAGGGTATGCCAATCCAATTGACGATACGGTAGAGATTCACTATCAAACGATTCAAATTGCGTGTGCGCATCAGCATACAATGAATATTTCCAAGCCTCCATCCACTTCATGAAGTCAGCCACTCCGATTGAGGCACTTGCCGCACCCTTATTTGTATTTATCTGGAGCACCGGCTTCATCATTGCGCGCTTTGGGATGCCGTACATGGAGCCCGCCACATTTTTGTTTCTGCGATTTACTGGCGTGTTGATTGTCATGGGCCTCATTATTTTGTTCTGGAAACCCATCTGGCCCAATCGCTCGCAAACCATCCACATCGCGATTGCTGGAGTGTTGCTGCAGTTCGGGTATGTGATGGGGGTGTGGAGCGCGGTGCGTTTGGGGATGACCGCTGGACTGATCGCATTGATTGTGGGATTGCAGCCCATCTTAACGGCGTGGAGTGCTTCATGGGTCGCCGAGCGGGTTAACTATCGCCAATGGCTTGGCTTGGTTCTGGGGATTGGTGGCGTGGCCTTGGTGGTTGCGGACAAAACCAGCTTTTTGGATATTCCAATGAGCGCTTATGGTTTTGCCATTGCTGCATTATTGGCCATTACCTTTGGCACCCTCTATCAGAAAAAATACTGCCCTGATTTTGATCTTCGAGCCGGATCGATGATTCAGTTTTCGATCTCAGCGCTTTTGTGTCTCATCGTTGCTTTGCTATTTGAGACCCGTGAGATTGTGTGGAATGCGCCGGTGATTGGTGCTTTGCTCTGGGGTATTTTGCCAACCTCGATTGGGGCGATTAGTTTGTTATTCATTCTGATTCGCAAGGGCGCGGCCACCAAGGTCACCAGCCTTTTGTATCTGACGCCTCCAACCACAGCGTTGATGGCCTGGATTTTATTTGATGAGCCCCTGACGCTGATGATGCTAGCGGGGCTATTGCTCACCATGACGGCGGTGATCTTGGTCAACTATCAAAGAAACATAGCAGCCAAGGGCTAATCCAGTTATCATTGCTCAACTGAACTAAATTCTGGGATTTATATTGAGATTGATTCAAGCGGTCATTTATTCAGTATCTCGTCAGTTGTCTGCTCCGCAGATAAGGGTTCGACACCCCCTCCAGATTCTTCTCCTTGGCATTCTTAGCATCACCCTTGGTATTACTGAGCCAGCCTTAGCGCAGTCCTCAAGTGCTACCCAAGCCAATAAACCCAAACCGAGCGCCCAAGGAAACAAGTCAACTCAAGCCAAAAAGCCAAAGTCTTCAAATCCGAAGCAGGTTCGAACCACGGTCAATCGTCCCAAAAATCCCCCTCCGGCTGCTGGTCGTCCATCGTTTGCAACGGCGATGGGATTACGCAACCAGCCTGATGATCTCAATCTCAAGTCGAGTGTGGCCATGGTGGTGGATCAGCATTCCAAAGAAATCCTCTTTGAGAAAAATCCTGATGTGAGTTTACCAATCGCATCGATTACCAAACTCATGACCGCGATGGTAGTGCTTGACTCGAATGCACCATTGAACGAAGTACTGACCATTACGCAAGAAGACGTCAAGATTTATGCTAAATCTCGCCTGGCTTTGGGAACCAAGTTAACGCGCGAAGAAGCACTGCTACTGGCGCTCATGTCCTCTGAGAACCGCGCCTCGTATTTATTGGCTCGCAATTATCCAGGTGGCGCCAAGGCCTTCGTCGAGGCCATGAATCACAAAGCCTACTCCTTGGGAATGACCCATTCCAACTTTAGTGATCCAACTGGTTTATTAGCCACCAATGTATCGACCGCTGAGGACTTGGCCAGAATGTTGGTTGCTTCGTACAACTATAAATTGATTCGGGAGTTCTCGGTGTGGCCCGATACCACCTTGGTCATTAATAAACGTCCTCAGGTGTTTCTCAATACCAACCGACTCGTGCGGGCTGGTGATATGGAAATCGGCTTACAAAAAACTGGGTTCATTAGTGCGGCCGGTAAGTGCTTAGTGATGCAGGCGAAGGTTAACGGATTGCCCTTACTGTTGGTTTTCTTGGATTCAGTTGGAACCCAGTCACGCTTTGCGGATGCGGTCCGCGTACGCGATTGGATTGAAAGCTATCAGCCGGGGGAGCCTAAGCCCATTCGACGCTTAACGATGTAAACACTAGTCTTTCTTGAGGCTAGTTTGGGGTTTATATCCCAATCCCTTAGAAATCTGCAGCGCAGTTTCTTGTAAGACTTTGAGCCAATCGGGTTGCATGCGATCGGTTGGTGAGCTGAGTGATAAGCCTGCTACTAATTTACCAGTGTCATCCAAAATACCAGCGGCGAGGCAGCTCACCCCAAGTTCAAGCTCTTCATTATCCCGCGAGTGGCCCACATGGCGAACGCTCCCAAGCTCACTCTCAAGCTTGGTTAGTTGTGTGATGCTGTTGCGCGTATGACCAGCAAGACCCGTGCGCGTTGCATAGGCACGGACTTGATTGGGGTCATCCACAGCTAAAAATAATTTGCCAACGGAGGTCAGGTGCAATGGGGCACGACCACCAATGGCCCGCACCACTTGCATACCCGAGCGTTCACTATAAGCGCGGTCGATATAGACAATCTCATCACCCTGACGAACCGAGAGGTTGACGGTCTCACCAGTGAGCTTATGAAGGGCTCGCATTGGTAGTTGGGCAGCTTCTCGAACGGATAAACGTTCTTTCACTAAATTACCGAGCTCTAAGAGTCGTAAGCCTAACTTGTAGGTGCCACCATCACCGCGCTCCACTAGGCGACAGGCAACCATGTCATTGAGAATGCGGTGTGCGGTAGAGGGATGCAGCCCCGTTTTTTGAGAGAGCAGTTTGAGGCTACTGGCTTCCTCTTGATCGGCTAAGCAATCAAGGAGGTTCATCATGCGCTCAATGACCTGAATCGCCGTCTTGCCAACATCGCCTGAGTTTTTGTTTACCTTGCTATCCATATCAATGATTGTAGCGAGTTTTTACAGCATTGCGTATTGTGAAATGTAATAGTAAATTAATCGAGTTGATTCAACAATTTCTTGGATTGGCAAAAAGCTTATGGAAAAGCCCGCACGCAATCTGAAATTATTTTAGGACCTTGATAGATCAGCCCGGTATAGATTTGCACCAAACTAGCGCCCGCATCCAGTTTCTGTTTGACGTTCTCACCAGAAAGAATACCGCCAACCCCGATGATGGGAATGCGATTGTGGAGTGCTTGAAATAAATGATGAATCGTTTGATTGGAGCACGCTAAGACGGGCGATCCCGAAAGGCCGCCGGTTTCATGACCATGTTCAAGCTGCTCCACACCAGTCCGAGAAATGGTGGTGTTGGTGGCAATCACGGCATCGATGTCAAATTCGATTAAGAGATCGGCGATTAACCTAAGATCAGCTGCCTCGAGATCGGGTGCAATTTTCAGAAAGATTGGCTTGCGCACACCCAATTGATCACTTAAATCGTGACGAGTTTGGTGCAGGGCTTGTAATAACTGGCGCAGCATCGCCTCGCCTTGAAGATCGCGTAAGTTTTTGGTGTTCGGTGATGAGATATTGGCTGTGATATAGCTTGCGACTGGATAGACCTTGCGCATGCAGGTGATGTAGTCATTGGCAGCGTCTTCGATGGGCGTAGTGGCGTTCTTACCAATATTGAGACCAATGACGCCGCCCTCTTGATAAAACCGCGAACGCTTGACGCGTTCAATACACGCATCTACCCCATCATTATTAAAGCCCATGCGATTAATCAAGGCATGCGCACTTGGTAGTCGAAACATCCGCGGCTTGGGGTTGCCTGGTTGTGGCAAAGGCGTGACCGTACCAATTTCCAAGAACCCAAAGCCAAGGCTCGCGAGTGCGTCAATATGCTTACCATCTTTATCTAAGCCGGCAGCCAAACCCACTGGATTACGAAATCGCAACCCACAGAGCTCAACCGGCTTGATGATGGGTTTACCAATAAACGCTTTGAGAAGTCCGCAGCGCTCTAGGCGATCAAGTTGTGCAAATGAGAAATCATGGGCCTCTTCAGGGTCTAGCGCGAACAACAGGGGGCGAACAAGCGGGTAGGTATTAATCATCCGGGTACTGATGCGGCAATAACCGTTGCCACTGATCGTTGATCAATCCTTCGAGCGGCTGAAATTTAATCTTGTACGACATTTTAGGACTTTGAGCGATGTAGTAGCCTAAATATAAATAGGGCAGACCTAATTTCGCAACCTGATCAATCTGCCATAAGACGCTGTAAGTACCATAGCTCGTACTCGCTTGACTGGAATCGTAAAAAGTGTAGACCGATGAGATCCCTTGTTCCAAGACATCAATCATGCTCACCATGCGCAGACGACCGGGATGTGGATCATTCGGCCCATCCCGAAACTCCACCATGCGCGAGTTAACCCGGCTATGCAATAAGAACTGCGTGTATTGCTCTTGGTTGTCGTATTCCATCAAACTGGAGTGATGACGGGTCGATTGATACTGCTGATAGAGTTGATAGTGCTCGTCCGTAAATGCAAGGCTTAGGACCTGAGTTTGCAATCCGGCGTGTTTTTGCAAGGCGCGGCGTTGACTGCGATTGGGGGCAAAGGAAGCCACCGGAATACGCGTTGCGATACAGGCTTTGCAATGATCGCAATAAGGTCGATAGGTATACGAGCCACTGCGACGAAAACCCGCATTGACTAAATTACTATAGACATCAGCGCCGATGGAATGCGTGGGTGTGGCAACTTGCGAACGGGCAATTTGATTAGGGATATAACTGCACGGATAAGGAGCCGTGGCGTAGAACTGAATCGCCGTAATCGGTAACTCATGGACTCGGCTCATCGCAGGTATCTCTCAAGGATGAACTTATCCATCGCCCATTCTCCTTGGATTGGAGCAAGTACAGCGCGCTCCACATGCCGCAGGAACTCAGCGCGGTCAATTGGCATAGCGCCCAAGGAGCGAAGGTGGGCGGTCTCTTGTTGGCAATCGATTAAGGTCACCCCATGATCGTAGCACCATGCGCACAAGGCTGCCAAAGCTAGCTTCGAGGAGTCGCGAACCTTAGAAAACATGGACTCTCCAAACACCATCGCCCCAAAGGAGACGCAATATAAGCCACCAATGGCTTGCTGATCACGCTCTAAGGTGATGCAATGCGCATGATCCTGATCATGCAATGCTGTGTACGCATCGATAATTTCATGGGTAATCCACGTACCATCTTGGCCTTGACGCTCCGTTGTGGCACAGGCGCGCATTACCCCCGAAAAATCATGATCTACCCGCAATGTTATGCTGGGATCATCTAAGCATGCTCGGATCGTTTTGCGTAATGACTGGCTAATTTTGAGATTAGCGGGATTAAGGGTCATGCGTGGGTCAGGCGACCACCATAACACTGGCTGATGATCGGAATACCAGGGAAAAATACCACGTCGGTAAGCACGCTCTAATTGTCCAGCATAGATCCGCTCACTCACTGCTAAGAGCCCCGGCACCTCTGGGTCAGGGTCAGACTGAGTCAGTGGATTGGG
>JBEDHB010000077.1:0-6509 GCA_041174325.1 Pseudomonadota bacterium | reverse complement strand
AGCGTTCGATGCGTTCGGCAATCGGACTCGTGTGGCGAGCCCTTATCGTTTGTATGGTGGTTTTAGCGATGTTGACCATCGCTCTTTGGCTGGGCTAATCCCCTGGATCTGAATATCGGCTGTTCTCGAGTCTGAGACCAGCTGTTTAAAGAGTGCTAGACGCTCGCTCGCAATGACTCCTGCTAAGACGGCCGCTTGAACCGCACAATCAGGCTCATTATCGTGTTTGCAATTATGAAAGCGACACTGACCCAAATAAGGTTTGAACTCCCGAAACGCATGTTGTAACTGACTTTCGGATACGTGCGCAAGACCAAATTCCTGAAAGCCGGGGGAGTCAATGATGGCTCCCAAACCATTTGCATCACGACCCCATTCTGGTAAATCAAAATAACGGCAGGCCGTCGTGGTATGTTTGCCGCTATCTAGTTTTTGGGAGTATTCCTGAGTTACGGCAGCTGCATTAGGTACCCAGGCATTGAGAAGTGTGGACTTACCCATGCCGGATTGACCGACCAAAACCGATACTTTGCCCTTTAAGAATGGTAAAAGCGCAGCGAGGGATTGAGGATCAAATTTTGCAGAGACCTCATGGACTGCGTAGCCCATCGCCTCGTATGGGGCAAGCTGGGCTCTTGCTGTCGCAAGCTTATCGAGCAGGTCGCATTTATTCAAAATGATATGAAGATCAATTTGATTTAGTTCAGCCGCTATCACTGCGCGTCCAAGCAGATCCGGTGAGAATGCGGGTGCGGTTGCTAAAACAATCAGTATTTGATCAACATTGGCAGCAATACTTTTGCTCTTAAATGCATCCGAGCGATACAGTAAATTCTTGCGAGGTTCAATCTCAAGAATACGGCCCTGATCGGCCGAGGTGGCCTCTAGGATTAACCGATCACCAACCGCTCCGAGATGTTGCTTGCCAGGGGCGCTCACTTGAATGAATGGCCCACCATGGGATCCATCGGCCTCAATCCGTTGCGCTAAGTAATGCCTACCATAGGAAGCGCTCAGAAGGGCACGAAATGAACCCATTACCGAAGATCACTCATGCAAGCCGTTGTAGATGCGCAATCCGCAATGGGGCAGGAGGATGCGAACTATAGAAAGCGGTATAGATCGGATCGGGGGTTAGAGTGGAAGCATTGTCTTGATACAGTTTGACCAAGGCAGAGATGAGGGCGCTTGCAGACGACTTTTGGGCTGCAAAATGATCGGCTTCGTATTCATGTTTACGCGAAGCAAGACTTCCTAGTGGCGTGAAGAAGAATCCAAATACAGGCGCTACCAGCATAAAGAGAGCGAGGGCAAGACCGCCGTTATAACCATTGAGATCGGGGGTTACGCCTAAGCCAAAATAGAACCAGGGTTGTGAACTTATCCATCCCAAAATGGCTAGCATCACAAAACTCAGCGCAAAAGAAACTAATAGACGTTTGCGAATATGTTGACGCTTGAAATGACCCAGTTCATGCGCTAGAACTGCTTCCACCTCCAAAGGCTCTAACTTTTCAATCAAAGTATCAAAAAAGACGATGCGCTTAGCTTTGCCAATGCCCGTGAAATAGGCATTGCCATGGGCACTTCGTTTGCTCCCATCCATCACAAAAAGACCTTGACTAGCAAAGTCACAGCGTTTTAAGAGCTGCTCGATTTGGGTTTTCAGGGCGCCATCTTCGAGCGCCTTAAATTTGTTGAATAAGGGTGCGATCACTGTGGGAAAGAGCCATAGCAATAAGGCATTAAATAGTGTCCAAACGACCCAAGTCCATAACCACCAATACGAGCCACTGGTGGCCATGAGCTCGAGAACTAGCCACAGGAGCGGTAGGCCGAGCGCAGCTGCTAAGGCAATTCCTTTGAAGGTATCGAGCCAAAAGAGGCGGGGTGTCATTCGATTAAAGCCAAAGGCTGCCTCGATACCAAATTGCTTTTTCCAGGTAAAGGGCAAATCTAAAATGCCGGAGATGAATGCCAGGGAGACTAAAAGAAGTATTTGCTGGGCAATACCTGGTCCCAGCAAGCTTAATAGCGTTTGATTGAGCCACTCTAAACCACCTAGCAAAGTGAAGCCGATCAAGACAAATGCACCAAAGGCATTTTCGAGAAGACCTAAGCGTAATTTAGCAATGGTGTAATCAGCCGCCTTTTGATGATCGGCCAAGGAAACTCGGGAAGCAAATTCATTCGGTACACTAGCGCGGTGGAGGGCGACGTGGCGTATCTGTCGCATGGCCAACCAGTGGCGCATACCGATGCTGAGCAATAGGGCGGCAATGAAGATCAATGTAAAGGTCATGAAAGTATTATAGAGATGAGTGAACAAATGAAGCATACTGCCAACAGGAATGATCCTTTGGTTTGGGTTGATATGGAAATGTCCGGCCTAAAGCCTGATAGCGACCGCATCTTAGAAATCGCCATGATCATCACCGATGCTCACCTAAACGTAATAGCCACTGCACCGGTATGGGTTGTGCATCAAACCGACGAGGTATTAAATGGCATGGATGCCTGGAACAAAGGAACGCACAGCAAGTCCGGTCTAGTCGATAAAGTCAAGGCTTCCTCGCTAAGTGAGTTGGAGGTTGAGCAGAGGTGCATTACCTTTTTAAAGCAATACGTGAAGGCGAACACCGCGCCAATGTGCGGTAACTCGATTTGCCAAGATCGACGCTTTATGGCTCGGTACATGCCTCAGCTCGAAGCCTATTTTCATTATCGGAACGTTGATGTTTCAACCGTTAAAGAATTATCAAAACGTTGGCAGCCGAACTTGGTAAAGGGTTTTGAAAAGCAGCAGGCCCACACGGCGCTGGCCGATATTATGGAATCGATTGAGGAACTCAAGTATTACCGAGAGCATTTTTTTCGGATGCCCGCACCGACAACTGATTAATTACTTCTTTTTCTTGGGACGAAATGCTTTGACGATGGCCTCATCGGTCTCGATGCACGGTCCGCCCATGAGCTCAATGCAATAGGGTACTGCAGCAAAAATCCCATGAACCAAGACCTTGCCTTCAGGATCCTTTAAGCCCTCCAAGGTTTCTTGAATCGATTTAGGTTGCCCCGGAAGATTGAGGATCAGAGCGCTGTGATCGTCAATTTCTCGCAGGACAGCCACCTGCCTCGACAAAATCGCAGTGGGTACGAAATGGAGACTGATTTGACGCATTTGCTCGCCAAAGCCAGGCATCTCACGGGTTCCCGCTTCCAAAGTTGCCTCTGGGGTCACATCCCGACGCGCTGGACCAGTGCCGCCTGTAGTTAAAACAAGATCGCAGCCCATTTCATCAACGAGTTCAATTAAGCTTGAGGTGATATGTTCTATTTCATCGGGGATGAGGCGCTCATGGAAAACAACGGGCGTGGTGATGACGCGCGATAGCCAATTTCGCAGGCTAGGGATGCCTTCATCAACATAGACGCCCTGACTGGCCCGATCTGAAATCGAGACCAAACCAATTTTGGCTTCATTGGGAAAACGACGATCAAAGGGGCTGGGCAGCTTCATGACTCTATTCTAGCTATCATTAGAGGATGTTTGCATATTCACACGATCAGTTCAGAGTCATTATTGACTTTATTTTGGCAGAAGCCAAGCGAGTTGGAGCCACAGACGCTGCCGCTGAAATTTCAGAGGGTCATGGATTATCCGTCACAGTAAGAAAAGGAGCAGTAGAGACCATCGAGCAAAGCGTCGACAAACAAGTGGGTGTCAGTATCTACTTAGGCCAGCGCCGGGGCAATGCGAGTACGAGCGACTTCTCACCCGAGTCTTTGCGGACCACAGTACAGGCTGCTTTTCATATTGCCAAACATACCGCTGAAGATGACTGTGCTGGATTAGCCGATCCGGATCTGCTCGAGCACCACCCAATGGATTTGGATTTATTTCATCCATGGGAGATTGATAGCAAAAAAGCAATTGCAATTGCAAGGCAGACAGAGAAAGCTGCTTTTGCGGTCGATCGGGCTATTGTCAATAGCGATGGAGCTTCAGTATCTGCACATCAGGCTCACTTTATGTTGGGTACCAGTAACGGATTTATTGGGGGTTATCCATATTCGAGGCACTTTATTTCATGTGCTCCGATTGCGAATGCAGCGGGTAAGACCAGTTCCATGCAACGCGATGATTGGTACAGCACCTCCCGGGTTGCTGCGGAACTAGCCAAACCAAGCTTGGTCGGCCGATATGCAGCCCAACGAGCCCTTTCTCGTTTAAATGCGAAGTCATTGAGTACACGTCGTTGCCCTGTGATTTTTGAGGCACCTATTGCGGTTGGGCTGATCGGATCTTTAGTTCAGGCAACTTCAGGCGCTGCGCTTTACCGACGCTCTAGTTTTTTATTGGATAGCCTTGGTAAAGCCGTAATGCCAAGCCATCTTGATTTATTTGAATTGCCGCATTTAAAACGGCAGACCGGTAGCGCCCCTTTTGATGAGGAAGGGGTTCGTACTCAAGCGCGCTCCGTCGTTGCCAAAGGAGAGCTTCAAGGGTATTTTTTATCCAGTTATTCTGCCCGCAAGTTAGGAATGCAAACGACTGGCAATGCTGGTGGCGCGCATCATCTTCGATTACACAGTCAACATACCCCATTTGGAGGTTTGCCTGGCTTACTTAAAGAAATGGGCACTGGTCTATTGGTGACTGAGCTCATGGGGCAGGGCGTTAATTACGTGACCGGCGATTACTCACGCGGTGCGTTTGGTTACTGGGTGGAAAATGGCGTGATTCAACACCCGGTTGAAGAGATTACGATCGCCGGTAACCTCAAAGAGATATTGATGGATATTCAGGCGGTGGGGGACGACACGATTATTCGTGGTACGAAAGAAACGGGCTCTATTTTGATCGGTTCGATGACGATTGGTGGAAAATAGTTATTGACCAACTCGGTTTAGCGTGACGTAGCTAAACTGAATATCCCTTTCACTTGCTGCAATTTGCTCAACAATTTGCCAATTCTGTGGATCGGGGACCTCAAAAAAGGTATCGCCCTCAACCTCAAGCTCAATCTCTGTAATGAAGAGCTGATCCGCCAAAGGAAAGGCTTGATTAAATAATTGTTGACCGCCGATCACAAACACTCGCTCAAACTCGCGCAATGATTGCAAGGCCTCATCAAGCGACGAAACTAACTCAGCACCTTTTGCCTGATAGTTGGGATTGCGACTGACTACGATATTACGCCTTCCTGGCAAAGGTCTACCAATGGATTCCCAGGTTTTTCGTCCCATGATAATGGGGAACCCAAGAGTTACTTTCTTAAAAAATTGTAAGTCTGCTGAAATTTTCCAAGGTAATTGATTATCTTTACCAATTACGTAGTTAGTCGATCGGGCTACGATCATTGAAATTGAGGGGCGATTCATTTCTTCTTTCAAATAGCAACTGCAGCTTTAATATGGGGATGGGATTGATAACCAACAATATCGAAGTCTTCAAATTGATAATCAAAGATCGACTCTGGTTTGCGATTGATTTTAAGGGTTGGTAATGGATAGGGCGTACGCGATAGTTGAAGCTTTACTTGTTCCAAGTGATTGCTATATAGATGACAATCGCCGCCGGTCCAGATAAACTCACCGGGCTGTAAATTGCATTGCTCAGCAACCATATGCGTCAGCAATGCATAGCTAGCAATGTTGAAGGGTACACCCAAAAAAATATCTGCACTGCGCTGATAAAGCTGGCAAGATAATTTCCCATCAGCTACATAAAATTGAAAGAAGGCATGGCAAGGAGCTAAAGCCATTTTGGGAATATCAGCCACATTCCAGGCAGACACAATCAAGCGCCGTGAATCTGGATTGGAGTTGATGGCCTCAATAAGATCTTTAATTTGATCAATATGCTCTCCATTGGGGGCCGACCAAGAGCGCCATTGATGGCCATATACTGGACCCAGGTCACCATTTGGGGCCGCCCACTCATCCCAGATGGATACCCCACGCTCTTTTAGCCATTGATTGTTCGTATCACCACTTAAAAACCATAAGAGCTCATAAATAATCGATTTTAGGTGAAGCTTTTTCGTGGTAACCAGCGGAAACCCATCAGATAGATCAAATCGCATTTGGTATCCAAAAACAGATAAAGTCCCAGTGCCCGTACGATCTGATTTATGAGCCCCATGTTCGAGAACATGTTGCATGAGTTGATGAAATTGCTGCATAAGGTTTAAGAAGACTTCGGGTTCGGCTTACTTCTCAAGATGCTCAAGCTTGTTTTTTACATCTTTCCATTCCTCTGCATCACCAAGCGGAGCTTTGGACTTCGTAATGGATGGCCATTGCTTTGCTAATTCAGAATTTATGGCTATAAATTGTTGTTGATCACCAGGAACATCATCCTCAGCGTAGATTGCGTTGACAGGGCACTCGGGTACGCAAACGGCGCAATCGATGCACTCGTCAGGATCAATCGTTAAAAAATTAGGACCTTCGCGGAAACAATCAACAGGGCAAACGTCGACACAGTCAGTATATTTACAGCG
>JBEDHB010000076.1:0-6685 GCA_041174325.1 Pseudomonadota bacterium | reverse complement strand
CGTTTGCAATTGCTCATCATGCGATTGCTGTAAATAACGCATTAGGCTATCCAAATTAGCGATTGCAATCACCGGCAAGCCAAATTCTTGGCCGACGCTTTGTACCGCAGAATATTGGCCAATATTGACTGCGTCTCCGGATTTTTCCATTCGATCAAGCGCAATTAATACTGCACAAGGCTTCGCACCAGCCCGCACAATTAAATCAACCGACTCGCGCACTGACGTGCCCGCTGAAATCACATCATCAATAATGACAACCCGACCACGAACCGGAGCACCAATTAGGGTGCCGCCTTCGCCATGATCTTTAGCCTCTTTGCGGTTATAGGCAAAAGGGGTATTGCGACCAGCACGCGCTAATGCAATTGCCGCACTTGCCGCCAAGGTAATGCCTTTATACGCGGGCCCAAAAAGCATATCAAAATCAATTTTGGATCCAAGTAGTGCTTGAGTGTAAAACTCACCAAGCCTTCCCAGATGTGCACCATCATTAAAGAGTCCGGCATTAAAAAAATAGGGAGACAGTCGCCCGGCCTTCGTTTTAAACTCGCCAAAGGACAATACCTTTGCCTCTAAAGCGAATTGGATAAAGTCCAACTGATTTTGTTCTGGATTTACACTCATAGTTTTATATGTTACGCATCATTTCTGCCAATCTCAATGGTATTCGCTCAGCAGCCAAAAAAGGCTTTATGGAGTGGATGCACGATCAACATGCAGATTTTATCTGCGTGCAAGAACTCAAGGCTCAAGAGGCCGACCTAGAGCCAGCGATCCTTTCTCCCAATGGACTGAATTCGTATTTTCATTACGCTGAGAAAAAAGGGTATAGCGGCGCCGGGATCTTCACCCCCCACCCCATCGATGACTTACAAATTGGATTTGGCAACCCTGAATTTGATGCTGAAGGCCGATATGTTGAAATCTCAATTGGCTCCCTGTCCGTCGTTTCAGTCTACATGCCCTCTGGCTCCAGCTCTCCCGAACGACAAGAAGCAAAGTTTCGCTTTCTGGATGTTTTTTTGCCCCATCTCATCAAACTCAAACAAAAGGGTCGGCAAATTGTGTTGTGCGGTGACGTCAATATTGCGCATCACGAGATTGACCTCAAAAACTGGAAAGGTAATTTAAAGAATTCAGGGTTCTTACCGGAAGAGCGCGCTTGGCTAACCAGGCTATTTACCGAAGAAGGTTATATGGATGTCTATCGACATCTCGAGCCCCATGCAAGCGACACCTCTTATACCTGGTGGAGTCAACGCGGCCAAGCGTATACCAATAATGTAGGGTGGCGCATTGATTATCAAATCGCCACACCAGAGTTTGGCAAGTCCGCTAAGAAGGCTAGTGTTTATAAAAATCAGCGCTTCTCAGACCATGCGCCGCTTACGATTGAATATGATTGGACGCTTTAATCTGCATCCGAATAGCGATCCCAATCAAGATGAGGACTGGGATGCCAATCAATGCGGTTGAGATAAAAAAGCTTTCGTAACCAAAGCGATCGACATACACCCCAGAAAATCCAGCCAACCATTTTGGTAGCAATAACATCATCGAACTAAATAATGCGTATTGCGTTGCTGAATATTGAACATTGGTTAATGAAGAAAGATAAGCGATAAACGCAGCTGAAGCGATACCAGAGCTCAGATTATCGGCGGAGATCACCCAAATTAAACCCGTTAGATCATGACCACGCGTGCTGAGCCACGCAAAAAGAAGGTTGCTGGCTGCCGAGAGAATGGCACCTAAAAATAAAATGCGCATGACCCCAAAACGCAGTGCCAGAATACCGCCCACAAACGCGCCCAACAAGGTCATGATGACCCCAAATACTTTTGTCACTGCCGCCACTTCATCTTTGGTATAGCCCATATCCACATAAAACGGATTGGCCATAATGCCCATCACGACATCACTAATTCGGTAGACAGCAATTAATGCCAGAATTAAAAGGGCATGCCAACGGTAGCGATCAATAAAATCGGCAAATGGCTGAATGAGGGTTTGGTGCAACCACTCGCCTGCGGAGCGCGCCTTAGGTAGCTGGACAATTTGGGGCTCAGGACTGAGTAAGGTGGTTATCACACCAACGCTCATCGATAATGCCATCACCAAATAAGCAAATTGCCAGGCGTTTGCAAAGTAGAGGCTGGTGCTTTCTTCGGCACGGGCAGCAAGCCACAATGCCCCAGCCCCTGCCCAAATCATCGCCAAGCGATACCCGGTTTGATAGCTGGCTGCTAAAGCAGCCTGGTACTCAGCTTTTGCTGACTCAATCCGAAAGGCGTCAAGTGCAATATCTTGAGTGGCTGACGCAAAGGCAACCAATAATGCAAACCAAATAATGACTTGTAAATCGTGTTTGGGATCGCTCATTGCCATGCCGACCAAGCCAATCATGATGAGCGCTTGAGCGAACAACAACCAACTGCGTCGGCGCCCTATATATTTTGTGACTCCAGGAATTGGTACCCGGTCTACCAATGGGGCCCAAAGCCACTTACCAGCATAAAACAGGCCAACCCACGATAAATAGCCAATGGTGCTGCGATCAATGCCAAGCTCTCTTAAGCGAAAACTCAAGGTGCCCAATACTAAAAGAAGAGGAAGGCCGGCCGAGAATCCTAAAAAGAAAATACGAATACTGGGCCACTCAAAATAGACCCGCAAATCATTCAGCCAGGAGCGAATGCTATTTAGCTCCACACACGCGGTAGATTGCTAAGCTACCAAATAAATTGGGTAGCCAGTGAACCGTCTTGCCATGATGCAAAACAACCCGTCCCAGAATCTCAATTCCTAATTTGTGTGCCAAGGCTTCAAAATCAGCAATGGTTAAAACTCGCACATTGGGCGTATTGAACCATTCGTATGGCAAGGATTTCGAAACGGGCATGCGACCAAGCGCCACTGCGTAGCGATGAGACCAGTGTCCAAAGTTTGGAAAAGAGACAACGCATTGTTTTCCGACCCGAATCACTTCACGCAAAATACGCTCTGTTTGATGAATCGTCTGCAAGGTCTGTGATAACACTACGGTATCAAAGCTTTGATCCTTAAAAAGTGCCAAACCGCCTTCCAAATCCTGCTGGATTACATTTAAGCCTTTTTCTACACATGCCAATACAGCGCTATCTTTAATTTCAACACCATAAGTAACCGCCTGACGCTTGGCACGAATGAACTCGAGGAACGATCCATCACCACAACCCAAGTCCAGTAAAGAGCTATTCGTTTCAACCCAGGTCGCGATCGCATCAAAATCGGATCTTAGTTGCATGGGGCCTCCGCCATGGTCGTAAAATATGCCCGAATTAACCGGTGGTAGCGCTCATCATTGAGTAAAAATGCGTCGTGTCCATGCGGTGCGTCAATTTCAGCATAACTTACATCCGCTTTGTTATTGAGCAAGGCTTGTACGATTTCACGACTACGATCGGGTGAAAACCGCCAATCCGTTGAAAAACTGATAACTAAAAATTTAGCATGAGCATTCGCTAGAGCTTGGCTCAAATCCCCCTGATGACGTTTTGCTGGATCAAAATAGTCTAGCGCACGAGTAATCAACAAATACGTATTCGCATCAAAATACCCAGAGAACTTATCGCCCTGATGCCGTAAATAGCTCTCAACGGCAAACTCCACATCAAAACTAAATCGATACTCGTCTGGCGCTCCAGCTAAGCGTTGCAAATCACGCCCGAACTTTTCAGCCATATCATCATCTGATAGATAGGTAATATGGCCCACCATCCGTGCCAAGCGCAAGCCCCGTTTTGGAACGACGCCATGCTTGTAATAATCGCCGCCATAAAAATCAGGGTCCGACAAAATTGCATTGCGCGCAACTTCATTAAAGGCGATGTTTTGGGCGCTAAGCTTTGGGGTTGATGCAATCACCACACAATGGGCAACGCGCTCTGGGTATTGAATCGCCCACGACATGGCCTGCATACCACCCAGACTGCCCCCCATGACCGCCGCAAACCTCCCAATCCCCATTTGATCGGCTAGACGTGCTTGTGCGTTGACCCAATCTTCAACAGTGAGTACCGGAAAACGGGCGCCATAGGGCTCATTGGTTTGCGGATTAATGCTCATTGGGCCCGTTGAGCCAAAACACGAACCTAGATTATTGACCCCAATCACAAAAAAGTGATTGGTGTCGACTGGCTTGCCAGGGCCAACCATATTGTCCCACCAGCCTAACTCATTGGGGTTGTCAGGATCAACACCGGCCACATGATGGGATGCATTAAGCGCATGGCAAATCAAGACTGCATTGCTGGCATTTGCATTGAGCTGGCCATAGGTCTCTACGACTAAATCGTATTGATCAATGCTAGCGCCACTTTGCAACCTTAATGGCGCATCAAAATGATAGGTTTTTTTTGAAAGATGCAGCTCACTCATGCAGTAAGCAGAATTCGTAGACTTGGCTCAATTCCTTCGCTGGGCAACTTCTTAAAACCACTTCGAGCAAAGCGATGCCAGCGACCAACCACGTAACTCATCAGAAGTGCGGACTGTAAGCCCGCCGTATCAGCAGCCACTCCATCCTGATGTTGACTTTGTGCAATCCGTAACGATTGCTTTAAGGATGTTTCAACACGATCCAAAACTTGATTGATGCGCTCCTGTAAGCGCTCATCCTCCTGCAATAATGCGTCACCCAGTAATACGCGCACCATGCCAGGATTTTTCTCAGCAAAAACTAAGAGCATTTGCACCATACCCTTCACTTGAGCAATACCCAATTCCTCTTTTTGATTAATCTGATTAATCAGGCCAAAAATTGTTTGCTCGATGAACGCGATTAAACCCTCAAACATTTGCGCCTTACTAGCAAAATGTCGATAGAGAGCAGCCTCTGAAACCCCGATCTTGGCAGCCAAAGCGGCTGTTGTGACGCGATCGCCGCTTGGGTTTTGCAACATCTCTGCCAAAATTTGCAGAATTTGTAAACGACGCTCGCCCGGACGTGGACGCTTGCGAGTCTTAGTCTCGCCCCCGCTAATCTCAGAAGCTGATTCTTGATGAAGGGAGCTACCGCTACTGTTCATGATTATTTTTTTATCTAGAACGTATCATGGTACCAAAAGCTTGTTCGGTCAGAATTTCTAAGAGCAGGGAGTGCTCAATGCGCCCATCAATAATATGCACTGAGTTCACGCCGCTCTTGGCAGCATCTAATGCAGAAGAAATTTTAGGAAGCATGCCCCCTGAAATCGTACCGTCTGCAAATAGCGCATCGATCTCGCGTGCACTTAAATCGGTCAAGAGCTTACCCGCCTTATCCATGACACCCGGTATATTGGTCATCATCACCAATTTTTCGGCTTTCAGGATTTCAGCCATTTTTCCAGCGACCAAATCAGCATTGATGTTGTAGGCTTGGCCCTCTTCGCTAAATCCAATCGGTGAAATCACTGGAATGAACGCGTCGTCTTGCAGCGCTTTCACCACAGCTGGATTAATCGATTCAATTTCTCCCACAAAACCCAAATCAATCGGTGCGCTAGCGGGGGTTTGTTCATTCGGAACCATCATTTTCTTGGCATGGATCAAACCACCGTCTTTGCCGGTTAAACCAACTGCCTGGCCGCCAAAATGATTAATTAGCATCACGATGTCCTGCTGAACCTCGCCGCCCAACACCCACTCAACTACCTCCATAGTCTCTTCATCGGTCACCCGCATTCCCTGAATAAAGGTGCCGGTCTTACCGATTTTCTTGAGGGCTTCATCAATTTGTGGGCCACCGCCATGAACAACGACAGGGTTCATGCCAACCAATTTCAGCAAAATAACATCGCGCGCAAAACTCTCTTTGAGGCGCTCTTCAACCATGGCGTTACCGCCGTACTTAATCACAATTGTTTTGCCATGGTATTGCCGAATGTAGGGCAAGGCCTCGGCCAAAATCTCGGCCTTCAATAACGGTGGGATGTCAGCGAGTGTCGGTACTGCTTTAGTCATGATGAATAGAAATCCTATTCACCAAATAATTTTTGGCGCAACTCACGACGCTCTTGAGCCTCCAGCGAGAGATTGGCGGTTGGACGCGCGATCAGGCGTGATAAGCCAATCGGCTCACCGGTTTCTTCACACCACCCATAGTCACCCGACTCAATCCGTGCCAAGGCTTGTTCAACCTTCTTTAAGAGCTTTCGCTCGCGATCTCGGGTTCGGAGCTCTAAAGCATGCTCCTCTTCAATCGTCGCCCGATCAGCTGGATCGGGTACCAGTATGTTCTCACGCAAATGCTCGGTTGTTTCGCTCGCGTGCTTCAAGATATCTTCTTTGAGCGTCTGCAATTTGGTGCGAAAGAACTCCAACTGAGCGCGATTCATATAGTCTTTTTCAGACATCTTTAGTAATTCCGCCTCAGTTAGGGGAGCGCCTTTAGCAGACGATCCAGAAGCTTTCTTACTGGACTCAGCAGACTTCGCTTTGGTACTAGCTTCTTTTGTCGTCATCGTTTTTCCTTCGTTCCAAATAGTCAACACCTTAAACTCTCGGGCAAGATCGCCAATCAGGGTTATTACTAAAGTCGCTTAATTGCACTTTCAAGGGAGCATTATTACGCTTTCTATAAAAGTTTCAATGGCTATTTAATTGCAACCGTGGCGGCGCATTGTACAGTAATTCAATTAATTCAATTAGTTAGCTAAGC
>JBEDHB010000075.1:0-6797 GCA_041174325.1 Pseudomonadota bacterium | reverse complement strand
GTGCGAACGTGAGTCAAATGCATTACGCCCGCAAAGGCATCATTACCCCTGAAATGGAATACGTGGCTCTGCGCGAGTCCATGGGTCTTGAGAAACTTCGTCAAGATCCACGCTATCAACAAATCCTCAAGCAGCATCCTGGTAAATCCTTTGGTGCCAATATTCCAGAAGTAATTACGCCGGAGTTTGTGCGCTCGGAGATTGCGGCAGGCCGCGCCATCATCCCTGCCAACATCAATCACCCTGAGTTGGAGCCCATGATCATTGGCCGCAACTTCCGCGTCAAGATCAATGGCAATCTCGGCAACTCCGCCGTGACCTCCTCCATTAACGAAGAGGTTGAGAAAATGGTCTGGGCGATTCGGTGGGGTGCAGACACCATCATGGATCTCTCCACGGGTAAGCACATTCATGAGACCCGCGAGTGGATTATTCGGAACTCACCAGTGCCCATTGGTACGGTACCGATTTATCAAGCACTCGATAAGACCGGTGGTATTGCTGAAGACCTTACCTGGGAGATGTTCCGTGACACCTTAGTTGAGCAAGCCGAGCAAGGCGTGGATTACTTCACGATCCATGCAGGCGTATTGCTGCGTTATGTGCCACTGACTGCGGATCGCATTACTGGCATCGTCTCACGCGGCGGCTCCATCATGGCCAAGTGGTGCCTAGCGCATCACAAAGAGAACTTCCTCTACACCCACTTTGATGAGATCTGCGAGATCATGAAAGCCTATGACGTGTCATTCAGTCTAGGTGATGGCTTGCGTCCAGGCTGCATTGCGGACTCCAATGACGCCGCGCAGTTTGGTGAGTTGCATACCTTGGGTGAACTCACTGCCAAAGCATGGCAGCACGATGTGCAGGTCATGATTGAAGGTCCCGGTCACGTTCCGATGCAACGCATTGAAGAGAATATGACCGAAGAGCTCAAGCATTGCTTAGAAGCCCCTTTCTACACCTTAGGACCCTTGATTACCGATATCGCCCCTGGCTACGATCACATCACCAGCGGTGTGGGTGCTGCGCAGATTGGTTGGTACGGCACTGCCATGCTTTGCTACGTGACCCCCAAAGAGCACTTGGGTCTACCCGATAAAGAGGATGTGCGCGAGGGCATCATTACGTACAAGATCGCTGCCCACGGTGCTGATTTGGCCAAAGGCTTTCCGGGTGCCCAGTTGCGCGATAACGCCCTTTCCAAAGCACGCTTTGAGTTCCGTTGGGAGGACCAGTTCAATCTTGGTTTGGATCCCGAGCGTGCCCGCGAGTATCACGATGCCACGCTACCTGCCGAGGGTGCGAAGATTGCACACTTCTGTTCGATGTGTGGTCCGAAGTTCTGCTCCATGAAGATCACGCAAGATGTGCGTGATTACGCCGCGAGCCTCAAGGAAGGCGTTGATCCTACCAAAGGCATGGAAGAGAAGTCGATCGAGTTCCGCAAACGCGGTAGCGAGATCTATCAGTAAGTCTTGGAATGAGTATGTCGTACGCCATCGTCGGTGCCGGCCTCATGGGTCGGATGATGGCGTATGCCCTCACCCGTTCGGGTTCACGGGTTGAACTGTTTGAACGCAGCGGTCCCGATGCGGAGCACTCCGCGGCGCGCGTGGCAGCTTCCATGTTAGCTCCTCTTGCAGAATCAGTCATTACCGAAGCACCCGTGGTGCGCATGGGTCTCTATGGTCTTGATCGTTGGAAGCAACTCATTACGGAGTTGAACGCGCAGGTATCGCAACAGACCTATTTTCAGCAAGACGGCACCCTCGTTCTGTGGCATCGTCTCGATGCACCGGAGGCTCAACGCTTTGCTGAGCATCTTGAGCGCAATGTGCGCATGAACCCAGCACTGGCCACCCCATGGCATCTCGATAGTAAGGCGCTGACCGAACTTGAGCCTGCGGTGGCCGATCGGTTCACACAAGGCCTTTTCTTACCCCGTGAGGGCCAACTCGACAACCGTCAACTCTTAACCGCTCTGCTGGAGTTTTTAACTCAAGCCCAAGTGCCCATGCATTGGCATCATGCGATGGAGCCCAATGACCTCCGTGGCCATGGCTTTGATTGGGTGATTGATTGCCGTGGCTTGGGTGCCAAAGCGAGTTGGGCCGATACCCACAATCCCCTTCGCGGAGTTCGGGGGGAAGTGATTCGGGTGCATGCGCCAGAGGTCAAACTCAAACGTCCCACGCGTTTAATCCATCCACGCTACCCCATCTACATTGCGCCCAAAGAAAATGATCTGTATGTGATTGGGGCTACCGAGATTGAGTCCGATGATCTCTCGCCAGTGAGCGTGCGCTCTTCCATGGAGTTACTCTCAGCGGCTTACTCGGTGCACTCGGGTTTTGCCGAGGCGCGGATTGTGGAAGCGACTACGCAATGCCGTCCAACGCTTAAAAATAATTTGCCCGAGATTTGCATTCCGGAGTCAGGGCTCATGCAAATCAATGGGCTCTATCGCCATGGTTATTTAATTGCACCAGCGATGATGGATGCGGCATTGCAAGTGCTGCGGGGTGAAGCTCAAACACTTGCCAAGCGCTTTGACTTACAAATCCAGCAACCCGCTTTGAGTCAGTCCCTCGTATGATGCGCGTGATTGTCAATCAACAGGTTCGTGAGCTTGCACCCGCAAGCAAGGTGAGCGATCTCTTAACAGTACTCGATGCCAAGCCACCGTATGCCGTGGCAGTTAATTTACAGTTCGTTCCCAAATCACAACATGCGGAGTATGTTCTTCATGAGAACGACTCTGTGGAAATTATTTCACCGGTGACCGGTGGTTAAACTAATCGTATCCGCACCATGACTGCCCCTTTGCCCACCCATCTCAACGATCCACTCATTTTGTATGGCGAGTCGTTTACGAGTCGTCTGCTGCTTGGCACCTCACGCTATCCCTCGCCCCAGGTACTTGAGACCACCGTACAACGTGCCCGACCTGCGATGATTACAGCGAGCTTACGACGTCAGGGCTCGGCTGCGACCGAAGCGCATAGTGGCTTTTGGGAGCTGCTCAAGAAAATGGCGGTGCCCGTATTACCCAATACCGCCGGCTGCCATAGCCCACAAGAGGTCATCACCACCGCGCAGATGGCGCGTGAGGTTTTTGAGACCAACTGGATTAAGCTAGAACTGATTGGCGATGATTACACCTTGCAGCCCGATACTGTGCACCTCGTGCAAACCGCGGAGCATCTCATCAAAGATGGGTTTAAGGTTCTGCCCTATTGCACCGAGGATCTGATTGTGTGTCAGCGCTTGGTTGATGTCGGTTGCCAAGCGGTCATGCCGTGGGCCGCACCAATTGGCACGGGTCAAGGCCCACTCAATCCGTACGCGATGCGCTTACTCCGCGAGCGTCTGTCTGTCCCACTTTTAGTTGATGCTGGCTTAGGTTTACCGTCTCATGCCTGCACCGTGATGGAATGGGGTTTTGATGGCGTACTACTTAATACCGCCGTGGCACTCGCCCAAGATCCCGTAGCGATGGCTCAGGCGTTCGCTGCCGCAGTGCATGCGGGTCGTCAGGCATTTTTGTCGGGGGCCATGCAGCCCCAAGCATCGGCACAAGCCAGCACCCCATTGGTTGGCACCCCCTTTTGGCATCACGAATAGGAATTTAGCGTGAGTCATATTCGGGAGATGGCTAAGCAAATTGTGGCGGCGCATTGCCAGGAGGATTTGTGCCTACCTTTACCAAGCTTTAGCCCTGATCAACCCCCGCCTATCATCAAGACTGAGACCAGCCAAGATCAATACGAACTAGCGGGCACGATTGCTGCGATCGAGATGGGATTTATTGAGAGCGATGCGCGAGTTTTGGGTAAAGCCTGGTCACGCATGATCAAAGACATGGGTGACTTTAATCCCAAGCTGTGGCCCTCACGCCCAGAGTATTTTGATATGCTGCCTTACTCGCGCAATATGAATGCCAAAGCCTTCAAAGAGTGTCCTCAGCATTTGGGTCTCTACGGGGTGTTCCCCGATGCCGATTGGATCAAACGCATGGTCGACGTTGAGCTCCCCACTGCGCAGTTACGGTTTAAGTCTGATGACGCAACACGCGTTCGCTCACAGATTCGTGAGGCGGTTGCAGCGGTCAAGGGTAGCAAGACCCTATTGTTTATCAATGACCATTGGGAAGAAGCAATTGCTGCGGGCGCCTATGGGGTGCACTTAGGCCAAGATGATTTAGCGAGCGCCAATTTGGATGCGATTCGGGAGGCCGGTCTGCGGTTGGGGATTAGCACCCATGGGTATGCCGAATTAGTGATTGCGGATCGTTATTGCCCAAGCTACATCGCAATGGGTGCGGTCTTTCCAACGAATCTCAAGAAGATGCCCACCGCTCCACAAGGCTTGGGCCGATTGTATGCGTATGCCAAGCTGATGCAGCACTATCCACTAGTTGCCATTGGTGGCATTGATGAAGGAAGTATCCATGCGGTGGCGCAAAGTGGAGTGGGCTCCGTTGCCGTGGTTCGAGCGATTGTGGCAAGCGCTGATCCCAAAGCGGCAGTCAAACGCTTACAAGAGCTCATGAAAACCAACTAAGCAAGTAATCTATTGTTGGTCTGGTAATTGAGTAGGATAGAAGTCGTGCATATGCCATAGCGGCCCGGGACCTTTGCCAATTTCTAGACGCTGCCCTGCTTCAATAGCTGCACTCACAAATGAGATTGCTTTAGCTACCGAGTGGCTGAGATCGTGCTTGTCAGCCAAGTAGGTTGCGATAGCACTTGAGAGTGAGCAGCCTGTGCCATGGGTGTTCACCGTCGGTATGCGTGGATGCTTAAACTCTTTATGAAACACCACTGGCACATCGTCCTTACGATCATGCCAGATTAAATAGTCTACCAACTCGTGTGGCTCACCTTCCAGATGTCCGCCTTTGATCAGGACCGCGCGTGGACCAAGGGCCAAGAGTTCCTCAGCAGCCGCCTTAAATTGATCAACCGCCACAATGGGGCGTCCTAACAAGATGGAGGCTTCGTGTAGATTGGGTGTGATGATCGTAGCAAGTGGAAAGAGCTCGGTCACCATGGTGCGTGCTGTGTCGTCACCACCCAAACTTGCGCCTGAAGTAGCGCGCAAGACTGGATCCAATACGATTCTACGAATACCGTGCTTCTTGAGTGCAGCAGCCACCGTTTTTACAATGGCGGGGCTCGCCAGCATGCCGATCTTGACCACATCCACACCAATATCGGTGACGACGGCATCAATTTGCGCCTCAATGACGTCAAGATCAATGTCTTGGATACGGGTTACGCCCAGGGTATTTTGTGCAGTAATCGCGGTAATGGCGGTCATCCCAAAACCACCTAAGGCAGTAATCACCTTCAGGTCCGCCTGAATCCCTGCGCCCCCACCACTATCAGATCCCGCAATACTTAATACCTTGGGGATCAGGATGGGGTTCGGTTTGGTGAGTTTCATGTTGATAATTTATATTACTGAGACATTTTGAACTATTTTTTCGATAGCTGTCACAAAATCTGTATGCTTAGGCCAAGATGAAAGTTATTAAAAATCAAAAAATCCCTCAAGAGACTCTAGACGCCCTCAAAGCACTTAGGCGGTCTGCAAAGTTAGCAAAAAAATATCTTTTCTAACGGGCACCTTTTTTGTCCATATGAAAGATGGAAAAATTGTTAAGGAAAAAGTTACCCAAATGCCCTAACGGGGATATCTGAGGGTAAATCAAAATCTTCGCTATAATTCATATCTATTCCCTGATAGCTCAGTCGGTAGAGCGACGGACTGTTAATCCGCAGGTCCCTGGTTCGAGTCCAGGTCGGGGAGCCAAATTCAGTAAGGCTTACAGGTTAATTGGCTTGTAAGCCTTTTTTGTTACTTATTTAACGTGCAACCGAGAGTGCCCGACACATCGCGCGTTGATCACTGTTGGTAATGAAGCCACACTGACTTTTATCACTCCCAGCAAGCGCTCGACACATAGATCTCAAATCATTATCGTTGATAAATCCGCACTGACCAACATTCTTATCTGCAAGGGCTCGACAAAGGGATCGATAGTTCGCTTCTTGAATAAAACCGCATTGGCTTGCGTCTTGTGCAACCACCGACCCTGAAATAAAGGTCAACACGATGAACGTCAGAATTGATTGCATCATGGATTGGCGGTGTAATTTACTTGATGTTTCAATGATTCTAATTGAAACTAATTCCCTTACCGATTCAAGGAGCCTGAAATGATGCAAGTACGAATCAATCAATACATGATGATCATTGGAGCTACTCTCATGGTGTGGATCAGTCCTGGTATAGCTCAAGACGCGAGTAATGAACAACGCATGATTGATCATTGCCGTCAACGCCATCCAGAGATGAGTGTTGAGCAATGCCGCGCCATGTACCAAAACATGAAGAATATGACTCCTGAGCAACGCGTTGAGCGTTGTAAGCGTAACCACCCCGAGCTATCAGCCGAGGCATGCCAGAAAAAATATGGTGGCTCAACCTAGCGCTGCGCTAGGATTTGTTTAGCAATCGTGTCGGCAATAAGCATCACCGGTGCATTCGTATTACCCGATGTGATGCAGGGCATGGATGAAGCATCGACTACTCGTAAGCGTGCTACTCCTCGTACTCGACACTCGGAATCTAGTACGGTGTTGGAATTATCGGTTTGTCCTCGAGCATCAACCTTCCCCATGGCACAGGTACTGACCGGATGAAAGATTGTTGTTCCCAAATCGCGTGCCGCGTGCTCGAGATCTCGCTCACTTTGCAGTTGGGTACCGGGCAATACCTCTTTGGGC
>JBEDHB010000074.1:0-6879 GCA_041174325.1 Pseudomonadota bacterium | reverse complement strand
TATGGCCAATTGCGGCAAACATTTTCCAGGACATGGATGGGCAGAAGCCGATTCCCATGTTGCCATTCCCAAAGACCAGCGCTCACTGAAATCGATTGAGAGTGATGATATGAAGCCGTACGAGTGGCTCGATATCAGCCTTGCCTCGGTGATGCCTGCTCACGTGATTTATCCAAAGGTTGATGCCTTGCCCGCTGGCTTTTCTAGCATATGGTTACAAAGCATCTTGCGTCAAAAGCTAAAGTTTAGTGGCGTGATTTTTAGTGACGACCTCTCCATGGAGGGCGCAAGTGTTGCAGGTGATGTGGTTCAGGGTGCTCAATTAGCGCTCAAAGCAGGTTGTGACGCAGTGCTAATTTGTAACCGCCCCGATCTTGCTGATCGCTTACTCAACGAGCTAAGGATTGCTCCAAAAAAATTTACGGGGTCTTCAATACGGCTCAAGAAATTATTTCCGAAGGGTGAATCCCAGTCCTGGGATGAATTGCAGAAAGACGCTGAGTATCTGCATGCTAAAAATATTTTGATTGAGTTGGGTCTTTCTAAGTAAAAGTTTGTTTCAAGATAGTCTCCAAAAAAATATGGATTACATACCATGAGCAAAACTAGTCTTTTAAAGGATCAATGGCTTAATCAAGCTCTGACAAAGGTCAAAAGGGCTGAAAAAAGAGGAGAGCTTGAAAGAGCAACCAATTTATATGCCGTTAAGGCCTCATACGATTCCAAAAAAAGATTGATTGTTATTCTGTTGGCTAATGGGTCTTCATTTTCATTTCCACCAAAGTTGGCCGAGGGTTTGGCTAGAAAATCAGCAGACTCTTTGTCAAGTATCGAAATCAGTCCATTTGGTACCGGTTTACGTTGGCCAAAATTAGACGTTGATCTTACAGTTGAGGGATTGCTCTCTGGAGTTTTTGGCGGCTCTAAGTGGTCTTTAAAGTCTGATTTGGCAAATGCTGGTCGCGTGAAGAGTTCAGCAAAGTCACGTGCTGCTCGCGAAAATGGGGCCCGAGGCGGAAGGCCTAAAAGCATCCACATTTGATTGGCCAATAAAAAAGCCCCTCACAGAGGGGCTTTGAATAGATTACTAGAGAATTAATTTGCGCGACTACGATATTCGCCGGTACGGGTATCAATTTCAATCTTGTCTCCAGTGCTGCAGAACAAGGGAACTTGAATCTCAAAGCCGGTTGCAATTTTGGCGCTTTTAAGTACCTTACCGGAGCTGGTGTCACCTTTTACAGCTGGCTCGGTGTAGGTAATTTCACGCACAACCGTGGTGGGTAGCTCTACGGAGATGGCGCGGCCGTCATAGAACACAACCTCAACCGCCATACCTTCCTCGAGGTAATTGAGCGAATCACCCATATTGTCTTTCTCGACCTCATACTGGTTGTAGTCGCCGTCCATAAAGGTGTACATTGGGTCTGCAAAATAGGAGTAGGTGCATTCTTTCTTCTCAAGAATCACAACATCGAATTTATCATCCGCCTTATAAACACCTTCATTGGGGGCTGCCGTGAGTAAGTTTTTGTACTTCATTTTGACCACAGCCGAGTTACGGCCGGAGCGGCTATATTCGTGTTTTTGGACCACCATAGGGTCACCATTGATCATGACAACATTACCCACGCGGAGTTCTTGAGCGATTTTCATAATAATTCCTGATATTTACGGATATTGGCCCCTTTGGAGCCAACTGATTCAAACCCAGCATTTTAACTGGTTAATGATTTAACTGACAAACCGAACTAATCTGCCCGCCAAGCCGCCATCGGATTGTTGATCAATTAAGGCTCTTTGCCAGTGTTTGGCATGTTCTGACCAAATCGATAGTTCGCTCCACCAGCCTTGAGCCCCCCGCCACCCCATTGCATTTGTAATCAGCTTTTGCAGTTGCGGATCGGCGCCCTCGAGGTACAGATCTAAAAATGCATTGAGCTTGGTATGGTGGGCGCCGTCATCTTGGGGATAGATATTCCAAATAAAGGGTTTGCCTGCTAACTGTGCTCGAATAAACGAATCTTCCCCCCGCACAATGTTGAAGTCACAGTGCGCCAAGAGCCAGTCATAATCATCTTGAGGAATGAATGGCATCGATGTCAGATTTAAATTTGACCATTGGTGATGTTGTAGATTGAGCAATTGCGCATTACCAAATGCTAAAAAAATATCAAAGGGTTCTTGCAGTTGATTGAGGTTTGCGAGCCATTCTTTAATTGGTGCCCCGGGGTAAGAAAAAATACTAATTTTTTTTGAATGGGTGTGAGATTGTTGCCAGATTGTCTTTAAGCTTTTGGGGCAGGGTTCCTTACCTTTATTGGGAATAGGATCAAGTAGCAAGCCCCCGGTATTGGGTTGAAATCCCGGAAAGAAGAAATACTTTTGCAAACCATGCGTATTGGGGGATGGTTTGCCATGAAAGTCAGCAACCCAAGGCTCTGCACTTAAATACTCGAGATGGATTAGGATGGGCTTTTGAGGTGCGACCAATATGCCATTGAGATAGCGGGTGGGTAGTTCACACGAGAATGCCTGGATCACGACGTCCGGCAACTCCGGTGGATGCCGAGCATTTTGGTTACAGGATTCCCAGGGTAACACCTCAATTCCTTTGAGATGGGATTGCCCCATCATGATGAGTTGCAAGGTGTGCAAATCATCGCAAAATAGGCGTATATTTTGATCGTAATGAGTTGCCAGAGATCGTGCGAGACGCCAGCAAATACCAGCATCACCATAGTTATCGATAATTTGGCAGAAAATATCCCAACGCATGACTAATTTATCTTCCGAATCCTTACGTAATGATTTGAAGGGACTCCCTGGACTGCCAGGCGTATATCGCTTTTTTGATGAGTCAGGCCATATCTTATATGTTGGCAAAGCTAAGGATCTTAAAAAGCGAGTCTCGAGCTATTTTCAGAAAAATAACCATTCCCCCCGAATTGAGCGGATGGTGAAGCGAATTATCCGTTTCGAAATCACGATTACTCGCACCGAAACTGAGGCCTTGATTCTTGAAAATAATCTGATTAAAGAATACAACCCACCGTTCAACATTCTATTTAGAGATGACAAATCTTATCCCTATCTGATGCTCACAGGGCACGATTACCCTCGTTTGGCTTCCTATCGAGGCAAGGTTGATCGACGTAATCGCTACTTTGGACCGTTCCCGAACTCCTGGGCGGTTCGCAATAGTGTGCAAATTCTGCAAAAAGTATTTCGCCTACGAACCTGCGAGGATACGATTTTTCGTAACCGCAGTCGCCCATGTCTCTTAAATCAAATTCATCGCTGTAGCGCACCGTGCGTTGGTAAATTGAGTAAAGAGCAGTACGCTCAAGATGTCGGCCAGGCCTTGCGATTTCTGGAGGGGAATCATCGAGTCGTTCTCGCTGAGCTTGAGCGGGAGATGGAAAATTACAGTGTTGCTATGGAGTTTGAGATGGCTGCTGTGATTCGTGATCGGATTGCTGACCTATCCAACGTTCTTCAGCAGCAGGCAATGGATGTTGTAGCTGAAGGGGAGGGTGATGTGGATATATTGGCAGCCGCTGAAATCGATGGCCAAATTTGTGTCAATTTAGCCATGGTTCGTGGTGGACGCCATTTGGGAGATCGTGCCTATTTTTCCAAGGGTATTAAGGCATCTGAGGATGAGCCGATTGATCTACAAATCATTCTTGAAACATTTATTCAGCAACACTATTTATCAGCTGACGCATCGACTGAACTAGCCGTTATTACACCGCCTGTCATGATTACGAACATGCCATTAAAGAGTGAGCGCGCTGAAATTATCTGTAAGGCACTCATGGATCGTTCCGCACGTCCAATCTCTTTCTTACATCAACCACAGGGCCAGCGAAAGCATTGGTTAGCGATGGCTGAAGGGAATGCCAAGATCGCCTTACTGCGCCGTATCGCAGAAGCGGGAGGGCAGCTTGCGCGCGTTCGGGCCCTCACCGATGCACTCGGAATTGATTTGGAACAGCTCGATCAATTACGTATCGAGTGCTTTGATATTAGTCATACATCTGGTGAGGCCACCCAAGCATCTTGCATAGTCTTTGCCAAAAATGAATTACAACCCAGTGAGTATCGACGTTTTAATATCACCGGAATTACAGCCGGAGATGATTACGCGGCGATGCAACAGGTATTGCAACGCCGCTACGCAAATTTTCAGGAAATCCCAGCTGATAAAGTACCTCAGCTTGTCTTCATTGATGGCGGTAAGGGGCAGGTTGAAGTGGCTAGGAAGGTCTTTAGCGAACTCGGTATCGATATTGGACTAATTGTTGGTATTGCCAAAGGCGAAGACCGCAAAGTCGGTTTAGAAACCCTTGTCTTTGCGGACGAGCGGGAGCCGATCCGATTGGGTTCGGATAGTCAGGCGCTGATGTTGATTGCGCAGATTCGGGATGAAGCGCATCGTTTTGCGATTACCGGGATGCGCGCCAAGCGTGCCAAGTCAAGGACCGTGTCTAGACTTGAGGAGATGGAAGGTATCGGGGCGAAACGCCGACAAAAACTATTGGCGCGCTTCGGTGGGTTGCGCGGGGTTGCGAATGCAACGGTAGAGGAGTTAGCGAGTGTGGAGGGAATCTCCCAAACTCTGGCGGAGCAAATATACCGTCAGCTCCATTAATAGATCATTTAAATC
Organism: Pseudomonadota bacterium; assembly: GCA_041174325.1. Taxonomy (GTDB): domain Bacteria; phylum Pseudomonadota; class Gammaproteobacteria; order Burkholderiales; family Burkholderiaceae; genus Polynucleobacter. The sequence goes on along the minus strand of JBEDHB010000074.1, from coordinate 2,207 downwards.
GTTTATTCTCCAAAAATGCCATTTAATTTACCCATCGCCTTGACCTGGTTGCGTGTAGCGGCCATTCCATTATTGGTGGGTATTTTTTATTTACCCAATGATTGGTTATCGCTGACCGATAAAAATATTTTTTCAACTGGCCTTTTCGTATTTGCAGCAATTACGGATTGGTTGGATGGATTTTTAGCAAGACGTATGAACCAAGAGTCGGCTTTTGGACAGTTTTTAGATCCTGTGGCTGATAAATTAATCGTGGCAGCGGCCTTATTGGTTTTGCTTAACTTAGATCGGGTTCAAGCTTGGGTAGCGTTAGTGATTATTGGACGCGAAATTACGATTTCTGCTCTGCGTGAGTGGATGGCCCAAGTCGGTGCCTCGCGCAGCGTTGCCGTCCATATGGTCGGTAAATTAAAAACGACCGCCCAGTTAATTGCGATCCCATTTTTACTATTTAACGGGCAAATCTTGGGAATGCATAGCGCCCTTTTGGGGACTTGGTTGATTTGGATTGCAGCCTTTTTGACCCTTTGGTCTATGTTTTATTACCTACAAAAGGCCTTGCCGCAATTAACCAATAAGCCGTAGCACAAGGCAATTTTGCAAATTGCGGCCCAATCCCTGAATCTTTGCTAAACTGTCGATCCTGTAATGCGGGAATAGCTCAGTTGGTAGAGCGCAACCTTGCCAAGGTTGAGGTCGCGAGTTCGAGCCTCGTTTCCCGCTCCATTCATTAATGGGAAGCTCCAAAAGCTTCCCATTTTGTTTGAGTTGAAGTTTGGTGCGTACCAAATCAACCAGGGCGCGTTGGCCGAGTGGTTAGGCAGGAGCCTGCAAAGCTTCGTACGGGGGTTCGATTCCCTCACGCGCCTCCACTCATTATTCTTGACGAATCAACCCTCTGCCCTAAAATAAGGGTAGTTGGTATTTTTATCCACTAGCCTTGGAACAAACCATGAATCGATTGATCACTAAAACACATATCGCCGCGCTAGCTGCCGCTGCGATGTTGGGAGCCTGTGCCACCGGCGATAGCCCCACTGGAACCCAGGAAGAAATCAATCAAATTCAGTCGCAGTTGCTTGGCGATATGCCTTTGCCAACCGGGGCCAAAATTATGGGATCGGATTCTTTAATTATTGGTCGTGGCGATGGCTGGGTGGGGCGTGTCAATATCAGTGCATTACAAGGTGCAACGGATGTGTATGCTTTCTTTCAATCCGAATATCCCAAAGCAGGATGGACCACTGTTACGGCGACCAAAGCAAAAACCAGTTTCTTGGTCTTTACGAAGGGCGAACGCACCTGTGCGGTTGAAATCAATGAAGGATCCCTAACTGGCCCCAAATCGATTATTACTATTACCTCTTCGCCTAAAAATGCGAATGTGATTGCGCCAACCCGAAAGCCTTAAAGTCCGTTTGCCCGGATGAGCCCAACCGCTTGTCCCTCAAGAGCGAAGTTGGAATCTGCTTGCACAATGATGTGTTCAAAATCAGGATTTTCAGCCTGCAGTTCTAGGTAGGAACCGTTTGGCCCCCTCTTTTGTTGGAAGCGCTTTACCGTGACCTCATCATCGATGCGAGCAACCACGATATCGCCATTGCGTGCCTCAGTCGTCTTTTTAACAGCCAAATAGTCACCATCCAGAATGCCTGCATCGCGCATGCTCATTCCTTTAACCCGCAGTAGATAATCAGCCCCTTTGCCAAATAAACTGGGGTCAACGGGGATCTGTTTCTCAATATGCTCAATCGCAGTGATGGGTGAACCTGCGGCAACACGACCAATTAAGGGAAGGGTGAGTTGTTGCAAGCTACCCGAGGGCAAATTCAATTGACGAAAATTCCTACCCTGTGAAACAGGCTGCACGTTTGTGACTCGAATGCCCCGCGACATTCCGGGACTTAATTCGATATACCCCTTCTTGGCTAAGGCACGCAGATGCTCCTCTGCCGCATTGGCAGATGCAAAACCAAGTCGATTCGCAATTTCAGCGCGGGTTGGTGGAAGACCGCTTTGCTCAATGGCCAAAGTAATCAGCCCCAAAATCTCCTCCTGCCGAGCAGTAAGTTTTGGTAAAGATGAGTTTTCAATCACTGTATTTATATTCATACTGGGATTGTATACAGTAAAAAATGGCATTTCAAGAACTTTTGCTTGGTTGGATAATGCCAAGATGTCAAAATCCTCCATTTCCCCATTTATTT
>JBEDHB010000073.1:0-6923 GCA_041174325.1 Pseudomonadota bacterium | reverse complement strand
ATTTTGACATCACGCACGTCGTCAAGTTGGATAATGTGCCAACCAAATTGAGTTTTGATAGGTTTATCGGTCATCTGCCCTTTTTTTAGAGTAACCATTGCCTTAGTAAATTCAGGAACTAAGGCTTTATCACTAACCCATTCAAGGTCTCCCCCATTAGGCGCTGAACCAGGGTCTTTGGAGTTTGTTTTAGCTAGCTCCTCAAATTTGGCACCGGCTTTGATCTTGGCAATCAGTGCTTTAGCATCCGCTTCTTTTTCAACCAAAATATGGCGAACTTTATATTCCTTTCCGCCGAATTGACCTTTGATTGAGTCATAAGCCATTTTGTAATCATCATCAGTAATGCCGCCGCGGTTATCAATATAGTCTTCAAACAAGGCAGTAATTAGGACTGCCATTCGAGCCTGCTCCAATTGATCTTTTATATCCTCCTTCTGGGTCACACCGCGCTTATCCGCTTCCTGAACAATGAGTTCACGAGTAATGAGGAGTTCACGACCTTGCTCACGAATTTTTGGATCGGTTGCCGACTGGCCTGAATTTTTAATGAGGCGATCAAGCTGTGCCTTGGGTATGGGCTTGCCGTTCACGATCGCTGCATTTTGAGCCATCACAGAGGTGCTCATGAAGCCGATGGAGCAGGCAAGGATTATTTTTTTGGTCAGGTGCATATAGGAGATAAAGAAGCTAAAAGAAGAATTATGACTCATTTGGTGCAAGTGCATGGATGGCGAGGGCGTGGATCTCGTGAGGCATAAACTCTTTCAATGCGCCATACACTAAGCGATGACGCGCCACGCTGTTAAGACCGGTAAATGCCTGTGCTGTAATCGTGATCCGAAAGTGACCTGCGCCCCCAGCGGCACCTGCATGCCCAGCATGCAAATGACTTTCATCATCGATGACGAGCTGAGATGGTTGGAGTTGCTCTTGCAAAGTAGCCTGAAATGCAGCAATGCGTTCTTGATTGGTCATCATGCCTCGTCACCCTCCATATGACGACTCAACCAAAGTCCCTGAGCAATGATAAATAGAATCAGGAAGCCAATGCCGCCAAAAAGTTTAAAGTTCACCCACACATCCTCAGAGAAGGTGTAAGCCACATAAAGATTAAGAACGCCCATCAAGAAAAAGAATGCTGCCCAGGCATGATTAAGCTTGATCCAGATTGATCGTGGACTGCCGGGCTTCAACGTAACTTGCTTGCCCATGAGGCTCTCAATCCAATTTTTCTTAAAGAACTGAGCACTAAAGAAGAGCACTGCTGCAAACAACCAATATAAGACAGTAGGCTTCCACTGAATGAAGGTTTTATCCTTTAAAAGAATGGTTAGACCGCCAAAGACAACAATTAGCACAAGGCTAGCCCACTGCATCCCCTCAATTTTTTGCCCTCGGACATAAAGCCACACAATTTGCGCAATGGTTGCAATGATTGCCACAATCGTTGCCACGTAGATATCGGCAAGTTTGAATGCAGCAAAAAAGAGAATGACCGGGAATAGGTCAAAGAGAAATTTTTTCATGAAGATGGATGAAGGCCAGCGTTTTGGCTCGGCTCAAAGCGCAATGACGCAGAATTAATACAATAGCGCAGACCCGTGGGTTGGGGGCCATCATCAAAGACGTGTCCGAGATGGGCATCGCAGTTCGAGCAACGCACCTCGGTTCGGATCATCCCGTGCGATAGATCGCGATGCTCACTGATGGCCTGAGGGTTGGCGGGAGTGTGGTAACTGGGCCAGCCGCAACCCGCATCAAATTTAGTATTAGACAAAAATAGCGGAGTACCACAGCACACGCATCGGTACAATCCATTTTCCCAATGATCCCAGTAACGGCCTGAGAAGGGTGGTTCGGTTGCCGCATGGCGCGTTACCTGATACTCAATCTCAGATAGCTCTTGACGGTAATGCTCATCACTTTTGGTCATAGGTTGGATTGTAAAGAAGGATTAAGAAGAGCAGCTGAGAGCAATATCCTCCAGCTCTTTTGGGGGAGGAGCCGAGTATGCCTCATGCTCAGGTTGCTCTGCGAAGGGGTTCTCGAGGATATGCAAGAGCTTTTGGACTTCTGAAAAATCATCCTGCTGGGCGAGCAGGATGGCGTGCTGTGCGAGGTAGTTGCGCAAGATAAATTTTGGGTTAGTCTGAAGAATTGTATTCTGTCGACTCGCATCAGAGTGTTGTTCAAGCTTCAGTCGATCAATATAGGATTGCATCCAGGCATCAAAGGCTTGGCGATCAATGAAGTGATCACGCAATGGATTGGATTGGTAATTAGCTTGCGATTGGACTTGTGCAAAAAGACGAAACGTTGTCGTGAAATCGACCCGATTCTGATGCATCAGTTGCAATAAGTTCTCAATCAATGCGAAATCATTCGCATGCTCGTCCAATAAACCCAGCTTTGCTCGAAAACGCCGTAGCCACGCCTCGCGGTAATGAGTCGGAAATTGCTCGAGCGCGGTTTGTAATTTCTGCTGCGCTTCTTCGGTTGAATACCTCTTCTCCAATAAGGGCAACATACCGCCTGCTAAGCACGCCATATTCCAATGCATGATTTGTGGTTGGCGATGATAGGCATACCTTCCCTGAGAATCGCTGTGGTTGCAGATGTGATCCATTTGAAAGCGATCCATCATTCCAAATGGTCCGTAATCGATGGTGAGCCCAAGAACACTGATGTTGTCGCTATTTAGTACGCCATGACAAAATCCCACGGATTGCCAATGTGCGACAAGCTCAGTGCTACGACGACTAATTGCTGAGAATAGTGAAAGGTAGGGATCATCGCTATCCCGGCACTCTTGGTAATGCGTTTCCAAAAGATAGTTAGCCAATTGCTGGAGACGCTCAGTTTGGCGGGCAGCGGCGTAATGCTCAAAATGACCCAAGCGCAGAAAGCTGGGGGCGAGGCGGGTACAGACCGCGGCAGTTTCGAGGGTCTCTCGCATCACGGGTTTTTTGGATCCTGTTACCGCCAGCGCTCGACTAGTTGGGACGCCGAGAGCATGCATGGCCTCACTACCCAAAAACTCACGAATTGATGAACGCAATACGGCTCGACCGTCCCCCATGCGCGAGTAACGGGTAATTCCGGAGCCTTTTAATTGAATCTCATAGGGACCGATGTCGCCCAAAAGGATGGCGCGACCATCACCCAGTTGGCCAGCCCAGACACCAAATTGGTGACCACTGTAAGCCGTGGCAATTGGATTAGAAAAGTGCTGCTCTTCAGCCTCGAGTGCGTTACCACTTAAGACGTCTAACCAGCGCGGATCGGCAGGGATGCCGGAGTTGGAAAGAGAAATACCCAGCTCTCGCCCAAGCGATGATGAAAATCCTACCCAATAGGGCTCTGGTAGAGGCGTGGGTGCAATCGATTGAAGGGTGTCGTCACCCTGAAGTGGAAAAGCCATTGCTACACCGGGTAATTAGCCCAGGCGGAGCCAATTAAATTACCGGTAATCACATCATGCGCAATTACGCCATTGGCATCAAACCGTCGTTCCACCATCTCATAGTTACCATCGTGGCGGACCCGCAATACTGTGCTTGAGCGCGTGCCGTAATGTTCGGTACGAATAAAAGCCGAGGAGAGCGCTTTCTCCCATTCCAGACTAACGCCAGTGCTCGGAAGTTCACGCTCTGGGGCCTGATGATCATCGGCCAATAAATGGAGATAGGCATCGGCATTCTTTAAGCCTCCACCATCCATCGCTAAGGTTTGGGCAAACGCGGCAATCCGGTGATTCACTTTGGGCCACGGTGTATCAAGCATGGCATTCGAGAGTCCATATACGCCTGGGGTTAGGGGCTGGCTTGGAAACGTTTTGCGCGGGCGCACGGATTTACCCATCACTACGCGATTACTCACCCAATGCATTTGAGCATCACTCGGATCGCTCAGATCGGCCATGAGTAGATTAAACCCGTTGTATTGATCAAAGCGCTTACTGTGCTTCTCAATAAATTGGTTGGGTTTATCTGGGCTTGTTAAATATAAATAGGGTAGCTCGCCTCGAGTTCTGGCATCGGGTTTTTTCTCACTGGGTGAGCGCACATTGGTGAGCGCAGAAAATCGCCCCTGCTGATTGAGCCCCAACCAAGTACCTGGACTACCAATCACATCGGCGTGATCGCGACCTGCCAATACATCAGGATGCTCTGGCCACCAAGCAATGCCGGTGGTATTGCGCTCATAAAACTCATCCCGATTGGCGGCTACCACCAACGGGTACTTTGGATGTGATTTCCAGGCAAATAAAATGAGGCACATACCAATACTATGCCTGATTAAATCTCAATCAGGGAATAGGGTAGATTTCCAAGCGCCAGACTAGGGCCGCTAACGCCACCAAGATGAAGTTTTCCACTTTGGGCACGCTCAGATTTGCATTCGATTTGAAGATCCACCCAATCAGGGTTATCCGGAGTGGGTGCAGATAGCACGACCATCCCGGCCGGCTGGCCTGGATCCTCCTCATGAAAAATCTCAGTGCCCGGTAGACACGATGCATGGGGAGTTTGCGCTTTAGCCAAGAAGAGGCGGCGTTTGATCGCCCCCCGATACTGACTGCGGGCAACCACCTCTTGGCCCGGATAGCACCCTTTCTTGAAATCGACCCCGCCCACGGATTCAAGGTTCACCATTTGAGGAACAAATTGATCTTGCGTGGCCGCCACAATCCGCGGAATTGCGCTCGTCACTTCTGCTGCATTCCATGCGCTTGAATCAGATTGGGCATTAATCGTCATCTGAGAGGCAAAGATAATCCGCGCCGGGGGGCTGGCGTCCGCAGGCGTTTGCATTGCTAAGGCAATTGCATCACCCGGAAGGTGGGAGAGAAGGCTCTCCATAGGCTCAAAGGCGCCATACACTGGCCAATCTTCGCTTACATCACGAATCGTGACCTTGGAGCGCAAAACGAACATGCTCAGTCGTTTTGCAAAAGGCGCCGCAAGATCACGCGAGACAAATAAAGCGTATTGCGTTACCGCTTGGGATGAATGCAAACTGATCCAAGCGGAGGCAAGTAAGCGACCCTTTGCTGTGCAGTATCCAGTCAATCTAGCGCCTGAACTTCCGTGGGCAATTACTCCAAATGGGTTAGCATTTAATCCGAGCACTGAATTGGTTAATTGACCCTGTAAAAAAGAGTTCGCATCGGGCCCCTCAACCAGAATCAAGCCCCAGTCTGGCAAGCGGTAAATAGTTGGTGGATTCATAGTGTGGGTCGAACAATGATGATCATGTCAGTTCCTTAGGCTTTTATCATAGTGCTATGTGCAAAAACTTTCTAAGCAATCGAATCCCTTCTTTCTTACCATGGTTCTAAGTAAACGATTTTGGGGCCTCGGGCTTGTGGCACTCATTGGCATGATCTGCCTGTATTACCTTGCCTTATTCACATGGGGAGTGGTGCCATCCAAATCTGCTTTGGCCATTCAGGCCGATGAAACAAATGTTGCAGTTCGCTTTAAGGTGTTACCGAAATCGGGGGTATCAAAGATTGCAAGCCAGTTGCAAGAACAAGGAATGAGGGTTCCAGTCTTGGTCTTCCAAATTGGTGCCCGATCGCTTGGAGTCGCTTCATCATTAAAGCCCGGCACCTATGAATTCCCGGTCAATGCAAGTTTAGGTAGCGTATTGCTGCAAATGGCTCGGGGCGATCGAGTACGCGAGGTCGTGAAGATCATTCCCGGCATGACCATTTGGCAAGTTCGGGCTGCGATTGATGCGCACCCAGCACTCATCCATCAAACTAACAAACTTAACTCAGCACAGCTCGCCACGCTCTTAGGTATTTCGCAACCGAGCGCAGAAGGGTGGTTATTTCCAGATACCTATGTATTTGATCCGGACGATTTAGATTCGAGTATTTATCAGCGTGCCTATGTCGGTATGCAAAAGCAATTAGCGAATACGTGGGATCTTTATTTGCAGGGCCATCCCAATGAGCGGGTCTTAAAAAGCCCATATCAATTGCTAATCCTCGCCTCGATTATTGAAAAAGAAACGGGTCAGGCCTCGGAGCGTGGATTGATTTCTGGGGTATTCCATAATCGGCTTAAAAAGGGCATGATGTTGCAAACCGATCCTACTGTCATATATGGAATCGGCCCACGATTTGATGGCAATATTCGAAAAACCGATTTACGGCGCGATACTCCCTACAATACCTATATGCGCTCTGGCTTACCCCCAACTCCGATTGCAATGCCCTCCAAAGAATCGCTGATTGCCGCTGCGCAGCCTGCACCCACCAATGCACTGTACTTTGTTGCCAAGGGAAATGGCAGCAGTCATTTTTCTTCATCCTTGAAAGAGCACGAGGCCGCCGTTGATCGCTATCAGCGCCTGCCTGCGCAATCGTCGACCAAGTCGGTGAAGTAGCCCCATGAATATCAATCGTCCCGGTTTTTTTATTAGCTTCGAGGGCATCGATGGTGCTGGTAAGAGCACCCACCTTGAAGCCTTTGCAAACCACTTAGGGCAACGTTATCCCAATCGAGAGATCGTGCTGACTCGTGAGCCGGGCGGCACCCCCTTGGGTGAAAAACTCAGGCAACTCTTATTGCAAGAGCCCATGCATATTGAGACTGAAGCCTTGCTCATGTTTGCTGCCAGGCGGGAGCATCTAGCTCAAGTCATCGAGCCCTCCTTAGAGGCAGGCAAAATTGTGATCTCAGATCGGTTTACCGATGCCAGCTTTGCCTATCAGGGTGGTGGAAGGGGCTTAAGTCTCGATACGTTGAGTGCGCTGGAGACCCTAGTACAGGGCAGGGGAGTAGGGCTGATTCAGCCGGACCTCACGCTCTTATTTGATCTACCGGGTGAGATTGCGCAGGAGCGCCGCTCCAAGGCCAGAACTCCCGATAAGTTTGAACGCTTGGACCTCCATTTTTTTGAGAACG
>JBEDHB010000072.1:0-7012 GCA_041174325.1 Pseudomonadota bacterium | reverse complement strand
ATGGCTGCAAAAATGGTGCTTGCGGATCATGCAAGGGCAAAGTGCTCCAGGGCCGGATTGAGCATGGAGATCACAGCCAAAGTGCGCTAAGCACCCTCGATGAAACTGCGGGGGCAACTCTTTTGTGTTGCGCTCACCCTAAATCCGATGTGCTGATCGATGTTCGTGAAATCCAAGGCGGCGGGGATATTCCCGTGCGCAAAGTACCATGTCGGATTCAGACGATTGCGTATCCAAGCGATGATGTCGCAATTCTTCATCTTCAACTGCCTGCAAGTGAGCGTTTTCAGTTTTTAGCGGGTCAATATCTAGAGTTTTTACTCAAAGACAATAAGCGTCGTGCTTATTCGATTGCCAGCGCCCCACATCAAGAGGGTCCAATTGAGTTGCATATTCGTCATCTGCCGGGTGGCCATTTTACCGACCCCCTCTTTGGTCAAGCCGCTGATGGCAAGCAAATCAAAGAAAAAGACATCTTGCGTTTTGAAGGTCCTCAAGGAAGCTTTTTCTTACGCGAGGATACTCACAAACCCATTATTTTCTTAGCCTCAGGCACCGGCTTTGCCCCGATCAAATCCATTCTGCTGCACATGCGTGAGAAGAAAATCGATCGCGAGGTTCATTTCTATTGGGGTGGGCGGCGTCCCAAAGATCTTTACATGGATACTCTTTGTCAGGAGTTTGCCAGTACGATGCCGCACTTTCATTACATCCCGGTTATTTCGGAGGCGCTACCAGAAGATCATTGGGCCGGCCGGACCGGCTTTGTTCATCGCGCCGTAATGGAAGACTTTCCGGATCTCAGCGCATTTCAGGTCTATGCCTGTGGGGCCCCCATTGTGATTCAGTCGGCCCAAACTGACTTTGTAAAGCAATGCGGCCTTCCCGAAGATGAGTTTTATGCCGACTCCTTCACCAGCGAAGCTGATCTCGTACATGCCTAATTCCCCACTCTTAAGAGCAAGTTCCCCTTCCACACTGATCTTTTGTATGATTGCGTAATGAATCAACTTTCTGAGCCACGTCCTGTTGACGCCCATTCGGTGATGTACATCACCAAGCGGCCTGACATCATCATGATGGAGGGCAAGGGCTCGTGGTTGGTCGATCAGAATGGCAAGCGCTACTTGGACTTCCTCCAAGGATGGGCTGTCAATTGCTTGGGGCACTGCAACCCTGGCATTGTTTCTGCGTTAAATGAGCAAGCCCAGAAATTGATTAATCCAAGTCCAGCGTTCTACAACGAACCGATGATTCGGTTATCGGATTTATTGACTAGCCATAGTTGCTTTAACAAAGTGTTTTTTGCCAATAGCGGAGCGGAAGCCAATGAGGGCGCTATCAAGCTCGCCAGAAAGTGGGGGCAGATCCACAAAGGCGGTGCTTATGAAATCATCACCTTTGATCACAGTTTTCATGGGCGGACCTTAGCGACCATGAGTGCATCGGGTAAGCCGGGCTGGGATACCCTTTTTGCACCCCAGGTCCCGGGCTTTCCTAAAGCTGATCTCAACGATATTGAATCGGTCAAGCGCTGCATCACCGATAAAACGGTTGCCGTCATGCTAGAACCAGTCCAAGGTGAAGGCGGTGTGATTCCAGCCGACGATACGTTCATGAAAGCACTGCGCCAGCTGACCAAAGAGCACAATCTGTTACTCATTGTTGATGAAGTGCAGGCGGGTTTTGGAAGAACCGGCAAATTGTTTGCCTACCAACACTTTGGGATTGAGCCCGACATCATGACCCTTGGTAAAGGAATTGGTGGGGGTGTTCCCCTTGCGGCTCTTTTATGCACCGATGCGGTAGCCTGCTTTGTACCCGGGGATCAAGGGGGTACCTACAATGGCAATGCTTTGATGACTGCGGTCGGGATTAGTGTGATTGAACAGCTCTTAGCGCCCGGCTTTTTGGACTCAGTGATTCAAAAAGGAGCATTCCTGCAAAGTGAATTACTTGAACTTTGCTCCGAATTTGGCTTACAAGGTGAGCGTGGCAAAGGGCTTCTTCGAGCTCTCATGCTAGGTAAGGATATTGGTCCCTCCTTGGTTGAGCTTGCAAGAGAACATGAGCCCGAGGGCTTGCTGATCAACTCGCCCAGACCCGATCTATTGCGCTTTATGCCCGCACTCAATGTGACCCAAGAAGAAATCCTCACGATGTGCGGCACCTTGCGGGTTCTGCTCAAAAAGCTGTGTTAGGTCTCGTTCGTTTTCACATCTACGCCTAAATAGGCTTCGCGAACGCGATCGTCGTTGAGTAATTCATCGGCTGAACCCGATAGGGTGATCGCCCCACTCTCCATCACATACGCACGATCTGCCATGGATAAGGCCAAGCGGGCATTTTGCTCCACAAGCAAAATCGTCATGCCCTGTTGATTGAGATTTTGAATCACCTCAAAAATGGTTTCGACCATGAGTGGCGCTAGGCCCATGGAGGGCTCATCCAGTAAGAGAAGCTTCGGCTTTGCCATCATAGCCCGAGCAATCGCTACCATTTGCTGCTCCCCGCCAGAAAGAGTGCCGGCCAATTGGGACAAACGTTCGCGCAGGCGTGGAAAGGTCTCTAAGACCTCCTCGAGATCGTGATTGATCAATTCTGATGATTGAGAACTTTGGCGGATGTAAGCACCCATTTGCAGGTTTTCCAAAATGGTCATTCGCGCAAATACCCCCCGACCCTCTGGCACCAATCCAATCCCAAGTTCGGCCAACTTATAGGCGGGCCGACCTCCAATGGCACTCCCCATGAATTGAATCGATCCGGCGCTTGGCTTAAGAAGACCGGCGATTACTTTGAGGGTTGTCGTCTTACCCGCGCCATTCGCCCCTATCAATGTTACCAACTCTTCAGAGTTGATATAAAAATCAATCCCTTTGACGGCAGCAATTCCTCCGTAGGACAATTTCAGATGCTTAACTTCTAAAAGAGGGGTGGTACTCATACTACCGCTCCACCCAAGTAAGCTCGAATCACCTCTGGGTGACTGCGCACTTCATTAGGCAATCCATCCGCAATCACCTTGCCATAATCAAGCACCGTCAAGTGATCGCAAACACTCATTACAAGATGCACATCGTGCTCGATTAGCAAAATAGTTTTACCATCAACACGGATTTTTAGGATTAATTCTTTTAATTCCAGCTTCTCGCTTGCATTCATTCCAGCAGCCGGCTCATCCAGTGCCAATAGAATCGGTTCGGTGGCTAAGGCGCGCGCGATTTCAAGGCGCCTTTGATAGCCATAGGATAAATTTTTAGCTTTATGCCGCGTATAGTCTTGTAAGCCAACATACGTAAGCAAGGCAAGCGATTTATCGTGGATTGCGCGCTCTTCACGCTGATTGGATTGCGTACCCAAAATGGCTCCCCACATACCAATTGACGAGCGGCAATGGCAACCCACCATGACATTCTCCAATGCGGTCATCTCTTTAAATAAGCGAATGTTTTGGAAGGTTCTAGCAATACCTGCTTGGGTGACCTGGGATACTGAATGGGGAGAATACGGCTTGCCCTGGAGTTCAAACTCACCCTGATCCGCTGGGTATAAGCCCGTGATGACATTAAAGAAAGTGGTCTTGCCAGCCCCATTGGGACCAATGAGCCCCGCAATTGCCCCTGCGCGCACTCGAAGACCCACATCATCAAGCGCCTGAATGCCTCCAAAGCGCTTGGATACTCCCGAAATTTTTAAGAGATCGCTCATCGGTTTGAGGCTTTCAAGGCATCCGGTTTTTGCCAGATTCCATTGGGTCGGTAGAGCATGATGAGTATCAGCGCCAAACCATAGAGTAGCTGACGAATGATCTCGGTATCAACAAGAACGGATCCAAAGACAAACTGCTGAATCGGGGCTGCAATGCTACGTAATAGTTCAGGAAAAACAGTGAGCAAGATCGCCCCAAGAATCACCCCAGGAATATGCCCCATCCCGCCCATCACCACCATCGCTAGAACCACAATGGATTCCCATAAGGTAAATGACTCGGGCGATACAAACCCTTGAAAGGCAGCAAATAACACGCCCGCGGCACCAGCAAAGCTTGCACCAATCGCAAACGCAAGTAACTTCATATTGCGGGTTTCAATCCCCATCGCCTCCGCGGCGATCTCATCCTCGCGGATCGCCACCCACGCACGGCCAATTCGGGAATGCTCTAAACGCGAGCAGACGATCGCGACCAGAACGGCAAGGATTAAGAAAAAATAGAAGAGCAAATAAAGTGAAGGAATCTCTAGGCCTAAAAGATGAATTGGCTTTGAAAGATTCACCCCAAATAATTGAATGGGATCAATACTGCCAATTCCTTTAGGTCCGTTCGTGAGGTTAAGGGGGCGATCTAGATTATTTAAGAAAATCCGAATTATTTCCCCAAATCCCAAGGTCACAATCGCCAGATAATCGCCACGTAATTTTAGGGTTGGAAATCCTAGAAGCACCCCAAAGATCGCAGCTAGGCCAAAAGAAATGATAAGTGCGCCCCACAGCGGAAAATGAAGCCCGGTGGGGAAAACGGCGGCAATGGCAGGAAATTGCGTAGTGAGATGGGGTGAGGCGAGTAAGGCGTAACTATAAGCACCTACCGCATAAAAAGCGATATAGCCTAAATCAAGCAATCCAGCAAAACCGATCACCACATTGAGGCCCAATGCGAGAACAACGTACAGCAAAGCAAAATCCAAGACTCGCACCCAATAGTTACCACCAACCGAACCCACAATCCATGGCAGGACTAATAATACGATCGCGCTCACAATCCAAAAACGTTGCCGATCACGTTGCGATGGATGATGAAAAATTTGCTTAAGCACGGTCGGAAACCCGTTCACCCAATAAACCGCGAGGCCTAAATACCAACACCAAGATCAACACCATAAAAGCAAAGATATCTTGGTAGTTGGATCCCAATAGGCCACCGGTCCAGTCGCTAATGTAACCAGCCCCAATCGCCTCAATCAGACCAAGTAATAGTCCGCCTAACATTGCCCCCTGAATATTGCCGATTCCTCCGAGGACTGCTGCGGTGAAAGCTTTTAACCCTGGAATAAATCCCATCGAGAAATGTACATTGCCATAGTTGGTGGCCATCATGATGCCGGCAAGGGCAGCAAGTGCGCCACCCAACATAAACGTGATAGAAATGACCCGATTGGGATTAACACCCATCAGCGCAGCTACGTTAGGTTGCTCAGCAGTTGCGCGCATCGCCCGTCCGAGCTTGGTCTTTTGCACAATCAAGAGCAATAAAGCCATCACCGAAAAGGACGTAACAATAATTACAATTTCCTTGCCAGTAATTGTTGCTCCCGAGCCAAAGACATCGATGGGTGTTGAGGGCAATAACTGAGGATAGGTCATGGGATTGCGAGACCAAATGATCATGGCCAAAGTCTGTAATAAAACCGAGACGCCAATCGCAGAAATTAAAGGTGCCAAGCGTGGTGCTTGACGCAATGAACGATAGGCAAAACGCTCAATCAGATAGCTGACCAACGCACACACGCCCATGGTCATCAATAAAACCAGAACCAATAGTACCCATGGTGGCAAACCCAGTGGTAATTGCGTGATGAGGGTGATGAGGGTGAGTGACACCATTGCGCCAATCATCAGTACTTCACCATGGGCAAAGTTAATGATCCCTAAGATGCCATAGACCATGGTGTAGCCCAATGCAATCAGAGCATAAATGCTACCCAGCACCAAGCCATTCATAATCTGCTGCAGCAGAATATCCATCGACAATCAGTCTATAAAAAATAAGCACCGCGCTGGGTGCTTATCGGATTACTGGATCTTAATAATTTCAAGGACTGACTTCTTCTTGTCCTTGTAATCGTATAACGTGATGACGCTTTCCTTGAGATCGCCTTTATCATCAAAGGCAATATTTCCAATCAAACCCTTCATTTGCGTTTGGGGCATCACAGCTAATATCTTTGCTGGCTCAACTGAGTTAGCACGTTTCATCGCATCCACAATCACATAAACCGCATCATAGGAAAACGGCGCATAGATATCCACATCGATATTGAAACGATCTTTGTATTTTTTCTGGAACTCTGGGCCT
The DNA here is from genome assembly GCA_041174325.1 of Pseudomonadota bacterium. GTDB lineage: Bacteria > Pseudomonadota > Gammaproteobacteria > Burkholderiales > Burkholderiaceae > Polynucleobacter. The sequence goes on along the minus strand of JBEDHB010000072.1, from coordinate 936 downwards.
GCCTCCATTTTTGAGAGAGTCATCGCAGCTTCTGAACAAACCACATTGTTAATCGCATCACCAGCCAGCTCGGCCAATTTGTCAGTGCAGATCCCATCGCCACCCACAATTTTGGCTTTGATCCCCAACTCCTTTGCCTGCTTGGCTAAGGGGCCTCCAGTTGCATCCATCCCGCCGTACATAATCACATCAGGCTTACCAGCCTTCACTTTGGTGAGAATGGCTTTAAAGTCAGTTGCCTTGTCATTGGTCGCTTCGCGCGGCAATACTTTAATACCAGCTGCTTTAACCGTTTTCTCAAACTCGTCAGCAAGACCCTTGCCATATTGGGTGGAGTCATCAATGATCGCTACCACTTTTGCTTTTAAATTCTTCGCCACATAATCAGCTAAAGCAGGGCCTTGTTGGGCATCGGTGGCTACCAAACGAAATGCGGTTTTGAAACCCTGCTTGGTGTATTCAGGATTGGTTGCCGATGGAGAAATCTGGGTGATGCCAGCGTCATGGTAAATCTTCGAAGCAGGAATCGTGGTCCCAGAATTCAAGTGGCCTACCACTGCTACGACTTTCGCATCGACTAATTTTTGAGCAACTTGAGTGGCGGTCTTGGGATCCGCTGCATCATCTTCTGGAACCAGCTTCAGCACCACCTTCTTGCCGTTGATGGTTAGTCCCGCTTTGTTAATTTCCTCAACCGCTAGAACTGCACCGTTTTCGTTTTGCTTACCCATGTGGGCAATTGACCCAGTAAGTGGAGCCACGTGACCAATCTTCACCTCGCCATCATTGGCCTTGCCCCCGCAAGCCACTAATAAGCCTGCTGTCGCGAGCGAAAGTACGCTATATGAAAACACCCTTTGATATGGTTTCATGGGCAAATCCTCCAAGTGAATGAATTGAGATTAAACAGGATGCGTCAGGTTTTTTGGTAAAGAG
>JBEDHB010000071.1:0-7084 GCA_041174325.1 Pseudomonadota bacterium | reverse complement strand
AGCAGCGTGCCTCGAATTTTGAGGCCCTCAAAGAGAATGTAAAGGGTTACAGCCCTGAAGCGATGGCTCCCATTTGCGGAATTCCTGCAACAACGCTGCGCGAAGTGGCGCGAGAGTTTGCAAAATCCAAAGCCTCGATGATCTTGTGGGGTATGGGTGTTAGCCAACACGTGCATGGTACCGACAATGCCCGTTGCCTAATTGCACTAGTAAGTATCACCGGTCAAATTGGTAAGCCAGGTTCAGGGTTGCATCCCTTGCGTGGGCAGAACAATGTTCAGGGTGCTAGCGATGCGGGATTGATTCCGATGATGTTCCCGAACTATCAGCGCGTTGATAATGCTGAGGCTCATGAGTGGTTTGAGAAGTTTTGGAATTCACCGCTCGATAAAAAGCCTGGGTATACGGTGGTCGAGATTATGTATAAGATCACGGCGCCAGACTCTGATCCTGACAAGATTCGGGGGATGTACATTATGGGTGAGAACCCTGCCATGAGCGATCCTGATTTAAATCATGCACGCCATGCCTTGGCTTCGCTCGATCACCTCGTCGTGCAAGATATCTTTATGACCGAGACCGCGTGGTTAGCTGACGTCATCTTGCCGGCTAGCGCTTGGCCCGAGAAAACTGGAACGGTTACCAATACCGACCGCATGGTGCAGTTGGGTAAGCGAGCGCTAAACCCTCCTGGCGATGCGAAGCCTGACTTGTGGATCATTCAGGAGTTGGCCAAACGAATTGGTTTGCAGTGGGGTTATCAGGGCGAAGAAGCAGGTGTTGCAGAGGTCTATGATGAGATGCGTCGCGCCATGCATGCTGCGATTAATGGTATTACTTGGGATCGTTTACAACGTGAGTCATCTGTTACTTATCCGTGTTTAAGTGAGGATGATCCGGGTAAGCCGATCGTGTTTGATCAAAAGTTCCCGACAAAAGATGGTAGGGTAAAGTTGGTTCCGGCCGATATTATTCCGGCCAATGAACGACCGGATGCAGAGTATCCCTTTGTATTAATTACAGGCCGTCAGTTGGAGCACTGGCATACCGGTAGTATGACCCGGCGTGCAGGCGTTTTGGATGCCATTGAGCCAATGGCGACTGCTTCGATGTGCGGAGAGGATATGGCTAAGTTAAACCTCAATCCTGGAGATGTGATTACCATCAAGTCTCGTAGGGGTGAGGTTGGGATTCATGTGCGCCGGGATGATGGCACACCAAGTGGGGCTGTATTTATGCCGTTTGCTTATTACGAGGCGGCCGCTAATTTAATGACCAACCCTGCATTGGATCCCTTTGGCAAGATTCCAGAGTTTAAGTATTGCGCTGTGGCAATTCACAAAGGCGGCAAGCCTGCACAGCATATTGGTTATGACCGAACGGTAAACGATGCTATGCTCATTCAATGAGCGTAGCGCATGACCATCATCATCCTGTATTAATCATTGGGGCCGGCTTAGCCGGCCTTACTGTTGCTCTTCACCTCGCAGACCGTCAACCGGTTATCTTGATGGCTAAGCGCCGTCTGAGCGAAGCAGCGACTGCGTGGGCACAAGGCGGAATTGTTGGGGTTCTCGATCAAGAAGACAGTATTGAATCGCACGTGGTCGATACCGTGAATGCCGGAGCGGGATTAGTTGTCGAGTCTGTAGCGCGTTACGTTGCTGAACAGAGTGCCCAAGCGATTCATTGGTTGGTTGAGCAGGGTGTGCCATTTACTCCCGATCAAGCGGGACCCGAGGGACTGCACTTAACCCGTGAAGGTGGGCATAGTCATCGACGGATTGCCCATGCTGCGGATACAACCGGTAAGGCGATTCATGAGGTATTGCTTGATAAAGCAAAGGCGCATCCGAATATTCGGATTCTTGAGAACTGGATTGCACTCGATCTCATCACCAACAAACATTTACAAGTACCTGCGAAATACAAATCCAATCGTTGCTATGGGGCGTACGCACTCGATATTGAGAAGGGTCGGGTGGAAACGATCCTGGCCAAAGCTGTCGTGCTGGCAACGGGTGGTCTTGGGAAGGTCTATCGCTACACCAGTAACCCCGACACAGCAACAGGTGACGGGATTGCCATGGCGTGGCGTGCAGGCTGTCGTATTGGCAATATGGAGTTTGTGCAATTTCATCCGACCTGTTTGTATCACCCAAGCGATCGCACCTTCCTAATTACCGAGGCGATGCGTGGCGAGGGTGGAATCTTGAAGCTACCCAATGGCCATCGATTTATGCCAGAGCATGATGAGCGCAAGGAACTAGCCCCACGCGATATTGTGGCGCGCGCAATCGACTTTGAGATGAAAAAACATGGCTTGGATTATGTTCACCTCGATGCAACGCATCTTGGAGAATCCTTCATTCGGGAACACTTCCCCATGATCTACTCACGCTGCCTCGCCCTCGGAATCGACATTACCAAGGAACCAATCCCAGTAGTGCCTGCAGCGCATTACACCTGTGGTGGTGTGGTCACCGACCTGAAGGGGCGTACTGATTTGACCGGTTTGTACGCGGTTGGTGAGGCGACCTACACTGGATTGCATGGCGCCAATCGCTTGGCCTCCAATTCTTTATTGGAATGCGTGGTAATTGGTAAAGCCGCCGCAGCGGATATCTTAGAGCAAGGTAATGTTGAGCAACCCCCAGTCCGATTATGGGATGAGAGCAAGGTTGAAGATGCCGATGAGCAAGTGGTGATTGCGCATAACTGGGATGAGCTGCGCTCTTTGATGTGGAACTACGTTGGCATTGTGCGAACCACACGAAGACTCGAGCGCGCCTTACATCGTATTGAGCTCTTACGTACTGAAGTCCAGGACTACTATGCTAATTTTAGGGTGAGTCGGGATTTGATCGAGTTGCGTAATTTGCTGGAATGTGCAGAGTTGGTGGTGCGCTCGGCCTTATTGCGTAAGGAGAGCAGAGGATTGCACTTTAGTCGCGATTATCCAAAAACCTGGCCGGTTTCATATCCAACCATTTTGACCCCGATTCAAACCCAGCACTCTATGTGATGCGATCAATCCGCATCGAGTAATCGATTGCCCGAATGTCTTTAGTCAATTTGCCAATCGAGATGCGGTCGACACCCGTTGCTGCAATGGCGCGGAGTTGATCTTGGGTAACACCACCAGATGCTTCTAAGAGAGCTCGAGCGCCGGTGAGACGCACAGCCTCGCGCATTTGATCAAGACTAAAGTTATCGAGCAAAATGCTCGTGGCGTCCTGATCAAGCGCCTCTTGAAGTTCAGCGAGGCTTTCCACTTCAATTTGCACATCCACCCCCGCATTGAGTTGATGGGCTGCAGCCAATACTGCAGCAATACCTCCTGCCGCGGCGATATGATTCTCTTTAATCAAGATACCATCCCATAGGGCTATCCGTTGGTTCTGACCGTGACCCACTCGAACCGCGTATTTTTGGGCTTGGCGCAGACCAGGAATAGTTTTACGGGTATCCAGAATGGCGCAACCCTTCGGATTGGGGCTAGCGCCCGCTATTGCCTCAACATAGTGGCGCGTGGTGGTAGCAGTTGCCGAAAGAGTCTGAAGAAAGTTCATAGCAGGGCGCTCAGCGCTTAGAAGGGCGCGAGCATTTGCGGTAATTTCACAGACCAGACTATCGGGCGACATCCAGTCGCCCTCAGAAAAGAGCCAATCAACGCGTGCCTGCGAATCGAGGGACTCAATCACCGCATCAAACCATGCAGTTCCACACAATACAGCCGGCTCACGAACAATTAATTTGGCATGCGCGGTTTGATTGGCAGGCACAAGATTTGCAGTCCAATCTCCACGACCGAGATCTTCATAGAGGGCATCACGTACATTACGAGCAATGGCCTGATCTAACGATTCATTCTCGGGAAACATATAAAAGCGAGTTACGCAGCACCAATATTTTTAATGAAGCCATGCTGGGCTTTGGCTAATAATTCTGGGTGGGTGGACGTAAAATCTAACATGCGCTCAATGCACCCCAGCGCTTCGGAACGAATGGGCTCTTTCACTTCAATCTCGCCAGAGTCATGCTCTAAGCAATGCAAGATACCCCGCAAGCCATTCATTGCCATCCAAGGGCAATTGGCACAACTTTTGCAAGTGGCGCTTTCACCAGCCGTTGGTGCGGCAATTAGCTTTTTGTGGGGCGCCAGTTGACGCATGCGATGCAAGATACCCTGATCGGTTGCGACGATGTATTCAGGAGCGCTACCTTCCAGTACCGCTTTAATCATCGCCGAAGTTGAACCAACTACGTCTGCCTGATCCACGACATGTTGCGGTGACTCCGGATGGACGAGAACCATTGCATTGGGATGCTTCTCGCGCATGGCAGCGAGTTCAACCGCTTTAAACTCATCATGCACAATGCATGCGCCATTCCAAAGAATCATATCGGCACCGGTTTGCTCTTGAATGTAACGCCCTAGATGTCGATCGGGTGCCCACAATATCTTTTTGCCTTGTTGATCTAAATGGTGAACGATCGCAAGTGCACAAGAACTGGTGACCATCCAATCGGCCTGCGCTTTCACTGCGGCACTCGTATTGGCATACACCACGCTGACCCGATCCGGATGGGCGGACTTGAATTTCCGGAAGTCTTCCGCTGGACACCCCAAATCAAGGGAGCAGGTTGCTTCAAGGTCTGGCATTAACACACGCTTTTCAGGGCTCAGAATCTTCGCGGTCTCACCCATGAATCGCACACCAGCAACGATCAAATTCTGGGCAGTATGATTCTTGCCAAACCGAGCCATCTCCAGGGAGTCCGAGACAAAGCCCCCGGTTTGCATCGCAAGATCTTGAATATCACCATCGACGTAATAATGCGCCACAACGACCGCGTCTTTTGCCTTCAATAAAGCCTTGATCCGCTCAATCACATCTTGCTTCTCAGCCAAAGCCAGTGGTGCAGGCGTTTTAGCCCACGCCTGCGCAATACAAGTAGCCCCCGATGCATCTTGCTGGGGGTAATCATAAAAACTACCGGTCGAAAGTGATTCATTCATTTTGCTCATCCATCAATCTTAACTCGCAATCACTTTCGCGATAGAATCCCATGCTTAAAGGGGATTTCTATGAAACGTATCATGTTATTGGCAAAGTTACATCGGGTGGTCGTGACCGAGGCCGATTTGCATTATGAAGGTTCTTGTGGAATTGACGAGGATCTCATGGATGCAGCCGATATGCGGGAATATGAAAAGATAGAGCTCTACAATATCAATAATGGAGAGCGATTCTCCACTTACATTATTAAGGCACCCAGAGGTTCGGGCGCAATCTCTTTAAATGGCGCGGCTGCTCGTAAGGCCCATGTGGGTGACCACCTCATTATTTGCACCTACGGACCCATTGACAACGCCGAGTCTAAAACTTATAGCCCAAAAATTGTTCTAGTGGATGAGCGAAATCGGATTAAAGAAATCAAGAAAATCTAGTTTGTTAAAAGCCGTGGAATAGTCGATCAATTGCTGTAATTACTTTAGATTGTTCAGAATTTAAATTACCTACTTTTTTCTTTAGGATTTTGGTTGGAACGGCAGCCATTTTAGGTGTTTCTAAAACGAATAGTTGACCGCCGATTGAGAACTCCGGCATGAGATCTTTTGGCAGCTTATTTGAAGCATATGAGTTCGAAACCCGTAAAGGTATTACAACCCTTGTATCTAGGTTATCCAGAAAATTACTCTGTACATCTAATAAGTATGGAATTTGCTCCGCAGCATGATTTTCATTTTTATACAACACAAATCGAGTCATCAGAAAGTTCTCCACTCATCAAGCGGAAGACCTTCGCTTTCCACAATCTCGTTGTAAGTTGAAATAAACTCAGCATTCTCAGTTTGCCAACGACGCGCTTTTTCTTCCTTAATTAAATCAGTAAGAAAAGCATCGCAAACTTTAGAGATATTGATCCCCATTTTTTTTGCGTCTTCAAGTACTTGAACGCTGATGGTTAAGTTAACGGGTTTTTTCAAGCTGATGATTTGATTGGAATAGGCGTAATTAAGCATACCACCATTATACGCATTGAATACCCCTATATTTTATGCGCATAAATGTAATTCATGTAATATCCATCAAAAAGGCAATCTTGCATCCGGCTTCACAGCCAAAAGAGCCGCTTTAAACTCTTGCTGGATTCGTTGAATTGCTTGTTCAGAATCAGCCTCAAATCGGAGCACCACAATCGGCGTTGTGTTCGAGGGGCGAGCCAAACCAAAGCCATCGGCATACTCAACCCGCACACCATCAATCGTATTAATCGATTGGGAGCTTGGAAACTTGGGATTGGCCTTGATTTTCTCAAGTAAGACAAAAGATTCACCCTCGGCACATGGAAGTTGCAACTCAGGGGTGCAAATGGCATTGGGTAGGGCGTTCAATACTTCGCTTGGATTATCAAATTGGCTGAGGATTTCTAAGAGGCGAGCGCCGGTATAGAGGCCATCATCAAACCCAAACCAACGGTCCTTGAAGAAGATGTGACCACTCATTTCGCCAGCTAGAGGAGCACCAGTCTCTTTAAGCTTGGCTTTAACCAAGGAGTGACCCGTCTTCCACATCAGAGGTTCGCCACCGTGCTCGCGGATCCACGGGGCGAGGTTACGTGTGCACTTGACGTCATAAATAATTTGGCCCTTCGGATTACGACTAAGTACATCCTTGGCAAATAACATCATTTGCCGATCCGGAAAAATGACCTCGCCATCCTTGGTTACGACACCGAGTCGATCGGCATCGCCATCAAAGGCAAGGCCCAGTTCATTGTCGGTCGTTGCGAGGTTGCGAACGAGATCTTGAAGGTTCTCAAGATGGGCAGGGTCTGGATGATGATTGGGAAAATGCCCATCAACCTCACAAAAGAGCTCTTGTACCTCACAGCCTAGGGCTCGAAATAATTCTCCTGCAAATGCACCGCCTACGCCATTGCCGCAATCAACAGCGATTTTTATCGGTCTGGCTAAGCGAATGTCGCCAACAATAGTCTTCAAGTACTGAGGGAAGATATTGAAGCTGGAACGTTTTCCACTCCCTTGCCGAAAATCATCCGCTTCAATTTGTTG
>JBEDHB010000070.1:0-7214 GCA_041174325.1 Pseudomonadota bacterium | reverse complement strand
CGCTATCGATTTAAACCGTACACCATTAACGGCAGTCCCACTAAAATCTCAACCAATCTATTAATTAAATTCAACCTAAAGAGTCCCTAATATGAACAACGCGTTTGGCCTTCACCATCTTTGGACCCAAGGTGACTTCGTCACGCACTTTGTGGCTCTTCTACTCTTATTCATGTCGATTGTGACCTGGGTCATTTTGATCAGTCGCCTGTGGGGATTACGTAATATCAAACGCCTCAAGGGCGAATTGGATTCCTTTTGGCGAGCCCGCTCGTTTGATGAGGGACTCAATAGCCTCAGTAATCATGCAATCAACCCCTTCTTTATGGTTGCAAAGTCCGGTAACGAAGCTTCGGCGCATCATCAGAACCAAAGCACCAGTCATCGTGAACTTTTTCAAACTCTTAATTACTCTGAGTGGATGGCGCGCAGTTTAAAAAATGGGGTTGATGCCTCAACGGCACAGTTACAAAAAGGATTAACTTTCTTAGCATCGACCGGTGCGACCGCACCATTTATCGGCTTGTTCGGCACCGTCTGGGGAATCTATCATGCCCTGATTGCGATTAGCAGCTCTGGGAGCGCGCAAATCGATCAAGTAGCCGGTCCGATTGGTGAGGCACTCATCATGACCGCCTTTGGTCTCGCCGTTGCAATTCCAGCAGTGCTTGGCTACAACACCATTAATCGCACCAATCGCTTAGTGGTTGCCGACCTCAATCGCTTTGCCAACGATCTCTTGGCTTACTTTGTCACTGGCGCGCGCGTTGCCCAGAAAGATTAATCATGTCCTTCAGTAATCCCTCAAACGATCAACAAGAAGACGGCATGATGGCCGAGATCAACATGACGCCCATGGTGGATGTCATGTTGGTCTTACTCATTATTTTTATGATCACTCTGCCTGTTGTCCAACAAGCGGTGAAGGTCGAACTACCTAAAGCCAATAGTGTGCGCAATGAAGTAAAGCCTGAGTCGGTTCAGTTGACCATTGATGGCAAAGGCCAAATCTTTTGGAATAGCACACCCATCGACTTAGCAACCTTTACCGCGTATGCGGATAAAGCCGCTAAGAAAGACCCGCAACCCGAGATCAACTTACGGGCTGATAAATCGGTACGCTACGATGCGGTTGCTCAGGTGCTTGCCGCATCGCGTCGGGCGGGCTTAACAAAATTAGGGTTTGTAACCGAACCTGATTAATTGGGTTTGACTGTCTTACGCTCAGGCGGCGTGGTAATCGGGTAACTGCGCTCCCAATGTGAAACAAAGTTTTTGTAATACTGCTGCGCTAAGGGAGTCGAGCGCAAAATAATCATGTTCTCGGCATTACTTTTCTCGGCGCTGTTGGTGAAGTTATAACTCCCGGTCACGACAATCTCGCCATCAATAATCATCACCTTGTGATGAAAAATGCGGTGGGCTTTATTGCCTCGTACTGATACGCCTCCCTTAAGCAATACCGGGATCACATCAAAGTTATTGGCTGCTGTTGGCCCATCCTGAATCACCTGCACTTCCACACCGCGTTTGGCTGCTCTCACAAGCGCGTCTGCAATCTCCAAATAGGTAAAGCTATAGGTCATCACCTGAATACTTTTCTTTGCGCCATCCAAATAACGAATTAATCCACGGGCCGCTCCCGTCGGAGGAGTAAAAAAGACTGCCAATACCTCAGCAGTCATTGGCGCATCTGCTTTTGCAGTCTCTCGAGTATTTTTAGTCGGCTCTGGATTAGCCCAAACGGTTTGAACTAGAAAGAGCGCACTGAGAAGAAAGAGAATGTGTTTTTTCATGGGCTTGGTTGCTCAAAAATTCCGTTGTGCAAAAGATTTGGAATTCAGCAAAAATGCTTGTTCATCATGATTGAGATTAACAAACTTATATGAATATTCTCACAATTAGCAAAATTTGCATATTTTCAATCCTGACTTTTGGTTTTCATGTGCACGCTCAGCCTACGAAATCAACCATCCCGAGTCTTGAGGTCCACGGCATTCTTTGGGATCAGCATGAGATGACGATTGGCGAAGTCAAACGCTATGCCACCGCAACTGGTTTTCAAAGTGCAGCGGAGAAAGCCGGCGGTGGCACCTCCTATGAATTAGGCTTTGTGAAAAAACCCGGCTGGACTTGGCGTACGCCTTATGGCGTGGCAGCGGGTGATAATGAACCGGCCGTCCACCTCAATGCCTTTGAGGCCCAAGCGATCTGCGAATTCTTTGGCAAACGCTTACCAACGGATAAAGAATGGGTTGAGGCGGCATTCGTAGAGCAACGCAAAGCCCCGCCGGCAGGTTTTCAGCGGGGACAACGCTACCCCTACCCAAATGGCAGCACCCCGAAGGGCTCCCATTGCTTAAGTTCAGCCTGTGGGAACTACAAAGGCTTGGCTCCAGCTGGAAGTTTGCTCCGAGGCGATGGTCATGTGGCGGCTGGGACGACTCAGCCAGGCGTCAATGGCCTCTCGGATATGGGCGGCAATGTATGGGAATGGACGTCAACCAAAGTTAACAGTGAGCGCATTACCCGCGGGGCATCGTGGTGGTACGGACCAGAACAACAAATGGAGGGGAATGTAGCGACCAAGCCTGAAAACACAGTGGTGGTCTACATCGGATTTCGCTGCGTCCGAAATCCATGATTGGTGCCCGAGGCCGGAATCGAACCGGCACGCCCTTTTTATGAGCGGCAGATTTTAAATCTGCTGTGTCTACCGATTTCACCACTCGGGCAAACGCAATCCAACATTGTAATAAATAGTTTACGCATGGTGATGCGTCGCAACAATGAATCGCATATCGAATCGTATCACGAGCAGAGAACCAGGCCTCACCGCACAGCCTTTAAAAATAACCATGAAGCCATGCAAACAAAGGGTTTACCCCATATATGATTCTTTCCAATAATCCTACAATTTCCTTCTGCTTTACACGCAGTATTTAATTGATATTAACCAGGAGATATGAATGTCCGAAACCAAAAAACAAGCACCACGTCGTAAATTTTTGAAAGGTGCAGCAGTCGGTAGCGCTGGAGCAGCCGCTCTGAGTTTCCCAATGATTTCTAAAGGTCAGGCAGCGCCACAAAGTTTGCGCTTCCAATCCACCTGGCCTGCGAAGGATATCTTCCATGAGTACGCACTCGACTTCGCGAAAAAAGTAAATGACATGACCGGTGGCGAACTCAAGATTGAAGTTTTGCCTGCTGGCGCCGTGGTTCCAGCTTTTGGTTTGTTAGATGCAGTATCAAAGGGTACCTTAGACGGTGGCCATGGCGTGGTGGTTTATCACTACGGTAAAAATGCTGCCTTGGCACTCTGGGGATCAGGTCCCTCCTTCGGCATGGATGCCAATATGCTACTCGCATGGCACAAATACGGCGGCGGTCAACAGTTCCTTGAGGAGCTCTATAAAACCGTTGGAGCCAATGTGAAGTCTTATGTCTATGGTCCAATGCCTACCCAGCCACTTGGTTGGTTCAAAAAGCCAATCTCGAAGTTTGAGGACATGAAAGGTTTAAAGTTCCGTACCGTGGGTATCTCGATTGATATGTTCACTGCAATGGGTGCGTCTGTAAACGCTCTCCCCAGTGGTGAAATCATCCCTGCGATGGATCGCGGTCTTCTCGATGCAGCGGAGTTTAATAATGCATCATCCGATCGTCAGCTGGGCTTCCCAGATGTATCAAAGGTTTGCATGTTACAAAGCTACCACCAGAATGCAGAGCAGTTCGAGATCCTCTTCAATGGCACCAAGTACAACGCAATGCCCGCAAAGCTGCGCAATATCCTTGACTATGCCGTAGAAGCTTCTTCTGCTGACATGTCCTGGAAGGCTGTCGATCGCTACTCTTCTGCCTATGAAGAGATGCAATCCAAGCAAGGTGTTAAGTTCTTTAAGACCCCTGACTCGGTATTGCGCGCTCAGTTGAAGGTGTTTGATGAAGTAGTAGCCAAGAAGTCGGCCGAGAACCCACTCTTTAAGAAGATTGTTGACTCACAACGTGCGTTTGCTAAGCGCGCTGTGAAGTGGGACTTGGACACTAACGTTCAGCGTCGTATGGCCTATGACCACTATTTTGGTCAGCCAGCCAAAAAAGCCTAATACAGGCTAAGTAAAACCGGTTTTCTTGATAGAATACCGGCTGTATTAATCCAATGGGATGGTTAGTAATTAACCATCCCATTTCTCGTATAAGAATCAAAGGTGTAGACATGCAGAACCTCTTTCTTACGGTTGATAAAATTTCGACATTTATTGGCCATTTGTTTTCCTGGCTGGTTGTGGCTTTAACAGCCCTGATTGGCTTTGAGGTGTTCTCAAGATACGTCCTTAATAATCCGCATCCTTGGGCTTTTGATGCCCAAATGATGCTCTATGGCACGATGTTTATGATGGCTGGCGCTTATACCTTAGCTAAAAATGGACATGTTCGCGGCGATATTTTGTATGGCTTTTTAAAACCCCGTACCCAAGCTATATTTGACCTAATTCTTTACATTGTTTTTTTCATTCCAGGTGTTATCGCTCTAGCGTACGCGGGCTATGGTTACGCTGCCGACTCTTGGAGAATTTTGGAGCACTCGTCGATTACTTCGGATGGTCCTCCAATCTACCCATTCAAAACGATTATTCCAATCGCAGGCGTTGTGCTTCTTTTACAGGGCATTGTGGAAATACTGCGCTGTGTGGTTTGTATCCGCACAGGCGAGTGGCCTTTGCGCGAGCATGATGTCGAGGAAGTCGACGTTGATGCCTTGAAAGCCATGGTTGGAAAAGATAAGGAATAATAATAATGCGTAAAGAACTATTATTTGGTTTCTCCATCATGGCCCTGGTGGTCTTATTGACCATCATCTTGATGCCCTGGGGCAATATTCAGAGTGGGCATGTTGGCTTACTCATGCTCTCCCTCGTCGTGGTTGCCATCATGCTTGGCTTCCCTACCGCATTTACCTTAATGGGTATGGGCATGATCTTCACGTTTTTTGCCTACAGCTTTCAGAATCCGGATCTCGCTCTTCAAAACACCTTGTCGTTGATGGTGCAACGCGCCTACGCGGTCATGACCAATGACGTGTTGATTTCCATTCCGCTCTTTGTGTTCATGGGCTATTTAGTTGAGCGCGCTAATCTAATTGAGAAGCTTTTTAAATCGCTTCATCTGGCATTGGTTCGGGTGCCAGGCTCTTTAGCGGTGGCCACTATATTTACTTGTGCTGTATTTGCAACGGCGACTGGCATTGTGGGCGCAGTGGTGACCTTGATGGGTCTTTTGGCATTGCCCGCGATGCTAAAAGCCGGATACGACACTCGCGTCTCTGCAGGCTGTATTACAGCTGGTGGCTGTTTGGGGATCTTGATCCCACCCTCAGTCCTTTTGATTGTGTATGGCGCAACTGCTGGCGTGTCCGTGGTGCAGCTGTATGCAGGCGCCTTCTTTCCAGGAATCATGTTGGCCAGTTTATATATTGGCTATGTGATCATTTTGGCCAAACTCAAACCCAATCTGATGCCCCCTTTAGCTGAATCCGAGCGCAAAGTACCGCTGCCGATGAGCTATACCGAGCTCGGCGAGAAGATCAGCCAAAAGGTGATTCCTGCTCTATTGTCTGGCCTCAAAGGTAAGCGCAATATCAATGTCAGCGGTAAAGAGATGCTGAAATCGCTGTTCATTGCTCTGATCCCACTCATCGTCTTTGTTGCCTTCACCGCCTCCATCTATCAAATAGCGACGAAGCCCGCTGAAGTTATTAGCATGGATGTGATTCCGATGGGTGAGGCAGGTAGCAGCGATTACTCCAGTGGGTCAAATTCAACAGGCCTTAATGAGCCTCCTGGAGCTGAAAAAGATAGTGCTAGTACTGGCCTTTCGCTACCTCCTGGAGCCGAAGATGAACAACCAGTAGCTAAAGCTCCATCTGGCCCTGCTGAACCTGCTGCTGCCGCAGAACCACCAAAACCAGTAGATGCACCGCTGTGGTTCTGGATCATGACCGGTATTCTCGGCGCCATTTTGGTGATTTACTACGCCCTCCTCACTTGGGTTCGTCTTGAAATCTTCAAGATGCTACTAAGCTCCTTCTTCCCGCTCGCAGTGTTGATTTTGTTTGTATTAGGATCAATTGTCTTTGGTTTGGCAACTCCAACTGAAGCAGCGGCAGTCGGCGCAATTGGTGGATTTATATTGGCCGCTGCCTATAAGCAGCTTAATATGACGGTGATTAAGGAGTCGGTCTTCTTAACAGCAAAAACGGGTGCCATGGTTTGCTGGCTCTTTGTGGGTTCATCGATTTTCTCGGCAGCCTTTGCATTACTCGGCGGTCAAGATCTTGTAGAGAAATGGGTTCTGTCGCTTGGCTTAAGTCCAACCGAATTTCTAATTTTGTCGCAGATCATCATTTTCTTATTGGGATGGCCGCTCGAGTGGACCGAGATCATCGTGATTTTTATGCCCATCTTTGTGCCTTTACTTGATGACTTTGGTATCAATCCACTGTTCTTTGGCTTGTTGGTCGCCCTGAACCTTCAAACTGCCTTCCTCTCGCCCCCCGTTGCGATGTCGGCGTTCTACCTCAAAGGCGTTGCACCTCCGCATGTGACCTTAAATCAGATCTTCATGGGTATGTTGCCATTTATGGGTATCCAAGTGATTGCAATCTTTTTGTTGTACATGTTTCCAGAAATTGGCTTATGGTTACCGCAGGTTCTCTACAAATAGAACTTGATGATCATTTAAACCCCGCTTCGGCGGGGTTTTTTGTGATAGCTTAATGTTGACATGAGATCCTCAAGGCTCGCTGCTTCCCTCAAAAAAATGGCGCGTTATTTTCTGTATGCACTTGTGATTGCATTGCTCTGCCTACTAATTCTGATAGCGGGCTACTGGATAAGCGCAAAGTCTAATTTTTCCGGGACCGTTCTTAGCGCTGGCCTCGGTCAGGCGGTACAAATTCAGTTTGATGAGAACGACGTCCCGCACATCAAAGCAAAATCACAACGCGATGCATATTACGCTCTGGGATTTGTTCATGCTACCGAACGCTCTTGGCAACTAGAAATTAGTCGACGCTTGGCTTCTGGACGTCTCTCTGAAGTTTTGGGTGAGCGCACGGTCTCGCTTGATCGCTTTATCCGTACCTTAGGCATTAAACAAGCAGCTGAAAAACAGTTCGAACGCTACCCTGCTGAATTCAAGCAATTGATTCAAGC
>JBEDHB010000069.1:0-7248 GCA_041174325.1 Pseudomonadota bacterium | reverse complement strand
CCTGACTGCGCTCAAAAGCGCCACCCTGGATGGCTTGATCTGGGATTTCAGTCTCACTATGAGACCGATTTATGAATTATACCTTAGATATCAATCCACTAGTGATTCATCAATTACTCGAAATCGATCAGATTCGGCCATAATATGCACCATGCACAGCGTATTTACGAATGAAAAAGATCTTCAAGGTATGCGGGAAGCTGGCCGCCTTGCGAGCGAGGTTCTCGATTACATCGGCCCTTTTGTCAAACCCGGCGTTACAACCGGAGAATTGGATCGCCTTTGCCACGCTTACATGCGAGATGTGCAAAAAACCATTCCCGCCCCATTAAATTATCAACCCCCAGGTTACCCCCCTTTTCCGGCATCGATCTGCACCTCGGTCAATGATGTGATTTGCCATGGGATTCCGGGTGACAAGGTCCTTAAAAATGGGGATGTTGTTAATCTGGATATTACGGTGATTACCCAAGCGGGTTATTACGGGGATACCAGTCGGATGTTTGCAGTCGGCGATATCTCGATCTTGGCCGCCAGACTTAACCAAATCACATTTGAATGCATGTGGCTTGGAATTGCTCAGGTCAAACCCGGGGCTCGCTTAGGTGATATTGGCTTTGCCATTCAATCGCATGCCGAGCAAGCTGGCTATACGGTAGTACGCGAATACTGCGGTCATGGCATTGGCAAGGTATTTCATCAAGATCCTCAGATTCTTCATTATGGAAAGCCGGGCACTGGGGAAGTATTAGAGGAAGGCATGACCTTCACGATTGAACCCATGATTAATGCTGGTCGACGCGAGATCCGAACAATGCCCGATCAATGGACTGTGAAAACAAAAGATCGCAGCCTGTCAGCTCAATGGGAGCACACCGTTTTGGTGACTCATCAAGGCGTTGAGGTTTTGACCTGGTCGGCAGACACCCCCAAAGCCCCCACTTGTGTTGGTAACCTGAACTATCGACCCAGCGCAATCGCTGCCTAGATTTAATTAATCCTTGAAAATTTGCTGATGAGTTCGGAATCTAATCCACTCAAAGACGCACGAGCATTGGCGTGTTCTGATTTTTTAATCCATCAAAATGTTAGCCGGCTGATGCAGCGCTTGACGCAAGCAACCGATCAGCAGCTACTTGATTTATGGAATCGCTCTAATCTCAGTGAAGGTGCCGCCTTGCTAGCCGTTGGGGGTTATGGTCGCTCTGAATTATTTCCGCACTCCGATATCGATATCTTAATTTTGCTTGACGATGCTCGCAGCGAGGATCCTCAATTGCAGTCCAACCTCGAATCCTTTATTGCGTTGTGCTGGGACTCTGGTCTAGAAATTGGCTCAGCGGTTCGAACCCTGTCGGAGTGCTTATCAGAAGCGCAACAGGATATTACAGTACGCACCTCTGTTCTGGAGGCGCGCCTATTAGGTGGTCATCGCGGCTTATTCAAATTATTTAAGCGTAGTTTGGATGAGGCAATGGATCCCAAAGCCTTTTTCCAGGCGAAGTTACTGGAACAGCAGCAGCGGCACTATAAGTTTCAGGAGACTCCCTATGCGCTTGAACCCAATTGCAAAGAGAGTCCAGGAGGATTGCGTGATCTTCAAATCATCCTTTGGGTCAGTAAAGCAGCCTCGCTAGGTAATAGCTTTTCTGATTTATTCAAAAAGGGTTTAATCACAGAGCGTGAGCTCAAAGAACTCAATCGCAATCAGAAATTACTGCAAAATATTCGGGCTAATTTGCACTTACTAGCTAAGCGCCGTCAGGATGTTCTGGTATTTGATCTTCAGGCCGGTCTAGCCAAGCAGACCGGGATTGATCAAGAATCCGGCCGACTTGCCAGCGAAGAGTTAATGCGACGTTATTACTGGGCGGCCAAGGCTGTGAGTCAACTCAACATGATTCTGCTCCAAAACATCGAAGCAATCTTGTTTCCCAATGAATCGCGCACGACCTATCCCATCCCGGGTCCCGATAACACCATGTTTATCGAGCGCCAAGGTTTATTAGATATTGCCGATCCTCAGCTATACCAAAAGCACCCCGAGCAAATATTACGGACGTTTTTAGTATTTGCCCAAAACCCAGCAATCAATGGTCTGTCAGCCAGCGTCTTTCGGGCGCTCTATAACGCACGGCAACTCATGAATGCCTCATGGCGAAAAGATCCTCGTAATCGTGCAGTGTTTATGGAGTTACTCAAGCTACCGGATGGGGTGACTACTGCGTTTCGTCTCATGAACCAAACCAGTGTTCTAGGGCGTTACTTGCCATCGTTCCGTCGCATCGTCGGTCAAATGCAACATGATTTATTTCATGTGTATACCGTTGATCAACACATCTTGATGGTCTTGCGTAATGTGCGTCGTTTCATGATTCTTGAGCATACGCATGAGTTTCCCTTCTGCAGTAATCTGATCGCGAGCTTTGATAAAAACTGGATCATTGTCTTGGCTGCCCTTTTCCATGACATTGCCAAAGGTCGCGGAGGGGATCACTCTGAACTTGGAAAACGCGATGCGCGTAGCTTTGCCAAAGACCATGGCTTAGCCCCCGACGAAACCGAACTATTGGTTTGGTTAGTTGCCGAACATCTAACGATGAGTCAAATTGCTCAAAAGCAGGATATTTCCGATCCCGCAGTTATTACCACTTTTGCGAAACGCATGCGTAATGAGCGGCATTTGACCGCACTCTATTTGCTGACCGTTGCGGATATCCGGGGAACCAGCCCTAAGGTCTGGAACGCTTGGAAAGGTAAGTTATTAGAGGACCTCTATCGAGCAACCCTTCGAGTCCTAGGGGGTGCCAAACCCGATCCATCTTCCGAGCTGATTGCGCACAAAGAGGAAGCGCTGACCCAACTGCGTCTGGCAGGAATTGATGATGATGCGCCACAAGCTTTGTGGCAACAATTAGATGTGGCATTTTTCTTACGCCATGAGGCGAGCGATATTGCTTGGTTAACCCGACACCTCTTTTCACACGTGCATACGAATGAACCCATCGTCCGCGCCCGACTTTCTCAAGCGGGCGAAGGTTTACAAGTGGCGGTTTATGTCAAAGACCAATTGGATTTATTTGCCCGCATCTGCGCCTATTTTGAGCGACATCATTTTTCGATTTGGGATGCGCGGATTCATACGACGAAGCATGGCTATGCCTTAGATACTTTCCAAATATCTGGCAGTCATCTAGTCGACGAGGGTGGGAGCTATCGTGACTTGATCCAGTTGGTCGAATACGAACTCGCAGAGTCCATCAAAAAATCAGCGCCTCTACCAGAACCCAATATGGGTCGCTTATCCCGACAATCGAAGAGCTTTCCGATCCAAGCGCGTGTTAGTCTGCAGCCAGATGAGCGCAATCAATACTTTGCTCTAACACTCTCCGCATCAGATCGATCAGGGCTTTTATACGCGGTAGCAAAGGCCCTTGCAAAACACCAAATATCCCTTCATACCGCCCGAATTAATACGCTGGGTGAGCGTGTGGAGGACATTATGCTGCTTGATGGTCGCAATCTTAGTAAGAATCCAAAACTACAAATTCAGCTCGAGACTGAGTTACTGGAAGTGTTAGCGGCCTGATCAAGACGCATTGCTTTTTTAAATGCCCTTCGAACTCTTGGGGATTCAACACGACTGATCTCAAGCCATGTGGCAGATAGGCTCTCGCTTGCAGGAGTTTGCTCTATCGGATTCAGCTGGTAGCACAGATCAATGTGCCAATGGGCAGCCTCAAGCTTTTTCTTATTTTCAGGAATTAAATGGATATCGATATCCAAAATCTGTTGATGCGTACGATATGGGCTACATTTCCAACCAGTTTCCTCATACACCTCACGAATGGCAGCTTCTAGAGGAGTCTCATTCTTATCAATGTGACCTCCGGGCTGAAAATACTTGCCAATATATGGATGTCGAATTAGAAGAACCTTGTCGTTCTTGACAACAAGTCCGCTGGCAGTAATGTGGCCGTGAATTCGTAACTTATTGTTCCATATCAACTTTGAGTTGATCAAAATAAATTGATTGATTTGACGAAGTAACTCGATAGGATTGGTGACAAAGTATTTTGTAAGCAAATGGGCTGAATTCATATTGATTGTTCAATTGAGAAACCAAAAGAATAAGGCTCAGAGACCTAAATACCAAACTGATTTTGTTGTCAGTTTTTTCCTACATTTAGCATTGAGAGAAGTGTTGCTTCATCCAAAATAGGTATACCAAGCTCGGTTGCTTTATCAAGCTTGCTTCCGGCTTCTGAGCCAGCAACAACGAATGAGGTTTTTTGAGAGACTGAGCCTGCTACTTTAGCTCCGGCTGCCTCTAGCAGTTCTTTTGCTTGGTCCCTGGAGAGTGTTGGTAGTGTTCCAGTCAAAACAAAGGTTTTACCACTTAGATCAACGGTCGTGGTTCTCTCCTCTTTTTGAAACTCAATTCCAGATGCCAGCAATTGCTCAATCACCTCGCGGTTATGGGGTTCTGACATAAAGCTCACGATGGAGTCGGCGACCACTGGTCCAACATCATTGACCATTAATAATTGCTCCATTTGTGCATCCATTAAGGCGTGGATGCCTCCAAAGTGTTTCGCAAGGTCTTTGGCAGTGCTTTCTCCCACATGACGAATCCCCAATCCAAAGATAAATCGCGCTAAGGTGGTTTTCTTGGATTGAACAATGGATTGCAGGAGGTTGTCAGCAGACTTCTCCCCCATGCGCTCCATATTGACTAAAGCAGTAAATCCTAGGCGATAGAGATCCGCTGGAGTACGAACCAAATTGAGATCGACTAACTGATCCACAATTTTGTCACCCAAGCCCTCAATGTCCATGGCACGGCGCTGTGCAAAATGAAGAAGCGCTTGCTTGCGTTGGGCTGCACAAAACAGGCCACCGCTACAGCGGGCTACTGCTTCGTCGGATAAGCGCTCAATATGCGACTCACATACCGGGCAGCGGGTTGGCATGATAAATACGTGTGCATTAGCTGGCCTGCGATCCAAAACGACGGATACTACTTCCGGGATCACATCCCCCGCGCGTCGAACGACTACCGTGTCACCTATTCGGACATCTTTACGTCGCACCTCATCCTCATTATGCAAGGTGGCATTGGTTACGGTGACACCGCCCACCAAAACCGGTGCTAAGCGAGCCACAGGCGTAATGGCTCCAGTTCTACCTACTTGCACATCAATCCCAAGAACCGTGGTGATTTCTTCTTGCGCAGGATATTTATGCGCAATTGCAAAGCGTGGTGCACGCGATACATAACCCAATTGCGCTTGCTCAGCAAAGGAGTTCACCTTATAAACCACGCCATCAATTTCGTACGGCAATTGTTGGCGCTTAGCGGCAATCTCGGTGTAGAACGTCATTAAGCCTTCGAGCGTATCCACCACCGTTCGCTCCCGGCAAACAGGTAAACCAAGCGCTTCATACTGATTGAGTAACTCACTATGGGTTGAGGGTAGCCATTGGCTTGGCTCTAAAGCACCTAGGCCATAGGCAAAGAAGCTTAAAGGACGTTTTGCAGTGATTTTCGAATCGAGCTGACGCAAGCTTCCAGCGGCGGCATTGCGTGGGTTCGCAAACTCTTTTTCACCATTCGCTGCAGCAATTTTGTTCATCTTCTCAAAATCGGCTCGATGCATAAACACTTCGCCACGAACTTCAATAACATTCGGAAGATTTGGCCCCAGCAGACGTAATGGGATTGCCCGAATCGTTCGGATATTGCTGGTCACATCCTCGCCACTCGCCCCGTCACCGCGGGTTGCCGCTTGGACCAAGACCCCGTTTTCATAGCGCAATGATATGGCTAAACCATCAAACTTTAGTTCGCACGCATATTCCACATGGTCTAACCCCAGGCCCTCGCGACAGCGTCGATCAAACCCAATAAGTTCAGACTCCTCAAAGGCATTATTTAAAGAGAGCATCGGGACCGAATGTTTGATCTCCATAAATGCTTTTAGGGGGGCACCTCCCACCCGCTGCGATAAGGAGTCAGGGGTTACCCAGTCAGGGTGCTGGGTCTCAAGATCTAATAACTCGCGATACAAACGGTCATATTCAGCATCCGGAACCAAGGGCTGGTCTAAGACATAGTATGCATGCTCAAGACGAGCGAGCTCTTGCTGTAAATGGTGATAACGATCCGCTACCGAGGATCTGCCTTGACTCAAGATCCAGTCCTAAGAAAATAAACGCAGAGCCGTACTTGACCCTGCGGGGATGCCTGCTTTATCAAGCTGAGCATAAAGAGAATCAAGTTGCTGACGAATCACATAAACCGAGTTCTCGGTCAAGTGAACCCCGTTGTCATCAACCAAGCGCCCTTGCAAGGCCTGCGCCACATCGGCAGCCTCATTGAGCATCAGCTCAAAGGGTCGCAAATGCTGTGCAACTACAGGTACCTCCAATAAGAAGGTGATTTGCCCAATCGGTGCCTGCCGATCAAATGTCCCCGTCCGAAATACCGGCTTACCATCCACGGCATATTCAAAGGCATACCCCTGTGGAATCATACGGTAGCCTCTTTGGGTGAGAGCTGACTCAATATGGGGCCAAGACCATGTTTGCTGATCAAACACAATGTTCATTCCCAACAAAATATCACTTTGAGCAGCGAGGGCATCTAACTCTCTCGCGCTATCAAGCATGGCGGTGACAGCTGGCATATCAATTTGAGCATCCAAGGACTCCGCCAATACCTGAACACGAGAACAGAAGTCTGATAACTCAAGAACCCCAATCGGTCCTCGCCGACTGGCAAGTTGAACTGCAAGCTGAATCTCAAGGTACGAATGATCTGCCTCAAGAGCCTCCCAAACGCCCTCATTTGTACCGGTTGCATGTAGCCCATCTGCCATCCATGCGATTGGAAGATCGCTCCATGATTTGAGGGCCTCCAAGATCTCCACCCCAGAAATCGCTTGGTTAAAACGCAAAGCAATCACACAATCAATCCGAGGATCAATCGTTTGAGGTACTGGTTGTTGGTTTGATGCATTGGAGGAAACGGCTGGCTCCTCGATCAAATCGGTCTTAGAAGTATTGGAACTGGGCTCAATACGCTCTTCAGTTACTTTGGATTTTGCTCGGGCATTACGAACGTTATAGATCACTACCCAAATTAAGAATAGAACCCCAACTACTCCAAGAGCCAGTTGAAGTTCAGACAAACCCAATTGAGATGCGAACTGGTCAAGCGGCATTAAGCCGCCTCGACCATCGAAA
>JBEDHB010000068.1:0-7279 GCA_041174325.1 Pseudomonadota bacterium | reverse complement strand
AAGCCAACCATTGATGAATCCACCATTACGGCGGTAGCTGATGTACTGCGCTCTGGTTGGATTACTTCCGGCCCCAAGGTTTTGGAGTTTGAAGCTGCCTTGAGTGAGTATTTAGGGGGAGCGACTGTTCGCTGCTTTGCAAACGGAACGGCCACCATGAAAATCGCCCTTCAAGTCGCTGGGATTAGTCCAGGCGACGAGGTAATTACCACGCCGATTTCATGGGTCGCAACTGCAAATGTGATATTAGCTGTGGGCGCTAAACCTGTTTTTGTTGATATTGATCCAAAGACCCGTAACTTAGACCTCAATCAAGTCCGCTCTGCCATCAATACCAAGACCAAAGCCATCATGCCGGTTTATTTAGCAGGATTACCTGTCGATATTGATGCCCTGTACGCTCTTGCAGAGAATCATCAATTACGTGTAATTGAAGATGCTGCTCAAGCGCTGGGATCCTCGTGGAATGGATTACGCATTGGCGCAAAAGGTCGGCATGATTTAGTGAGCTTTAGTTTTCAGGCGAATAAAAATCTAACGACCATCGAAGGTGGTTGCCTAGTTTTCAATACCGAGCGCTTTGGTGAACATCAAGTGAGTCTGGCTGAGAAATTACGCCTGCAAGGATTAGTGCGTCATGGGCCGGATGGCATGGAGGTTGACGTACTGGGCGGCAAGGATAACTTGACCGATGTGAATGCCGTTATTGGTCTTCATCAACTAAAACAATTGGATCGTTTTCAAGAACAGCGTGCCGCCCTAGCTCGCTATTATTTTGATCGGTTAGAGCAATCTAGTTTGAGCAAAATGGGTTTGGGCCTGCCAATCGCCGATTTTGTAAACAGTAATTGGCATATGTTCCAGGTCATATTGCCCTTAGAGCGCTTAGGTCAATCACGTAGCCAAATTATGCTTTCTTTAAAAGAACATGGCATTGGCACCGGGGTCCATTACCCAATTATTACCAGCTTTGCACTGTATCGTGAGCGTGGATACTCTCCAGAAGCAACACCGATTGCCAATGCGACTGGTCGGTCGATCTTAACTCTGCCGCTTTTCCCCGCCATGACCAATGCCGACGTGGATCGTGTGGTCAAGGCTCTCCAAGAGGTTTTAGCGTAAACGCCTCTGAATCAGGCAAAATGTCGGCATGAACGGCTTTGCTCACCCACGCTTAAGTGTCGTGATCCCGGTATATAACGAAGAAGAGGGATTGCAGGCGCTGTTTGATCGCCTTTACCCTGCACTCGATCATCTCGCAAATCAATATGCGCTCGGCTACGAACTCGTTTTTGTCAACGATGGCAGTAAGGATCGCTCTGCCGCAATGCTTGCCATGCAGTATGAGAAACGGCCTGATGTGACGCGTGTGGTCTTGTTTGCGAATAACTTTGGTCAACACATGGCAATCATGGCTGGTTTTGAATATGCACGTGGTGAGTTCATCATTACCTTGGATGCGGATTTACAAAATCCCCCAGAAGAAATTGGGAAGATTGTGCGTCAGCTCGAGGAGGGCCATGACTACGTTGGTACGATTCGAGAGAATCGCCAAGACTCCTGGTTCCGAAAGACGGCTTCGCGCGCCATGAATCAATTACGCGACAAACTCACCCGCATCACCATGACCGATCAGGGCTGCATGATGCGCGGTTACCACCGCCGCATTATTGATTTAGTTCGACAGTGTGAGGAGGCCAATACCTTTATTCCAGCCTTGGCATATACCTTCGCCAACAATCCGATTGAAATTACCATCAAACATGAAGAACGCTTTGCTGGAGAATCTAAATATAGCCTTTATCAATTGATTCGCCTCAATTTTGATTTGGTTACTGGCTTTTCGGTCATGCCATTGCAACTCTTTTCGATTTTAGGCATGCTATTAGCGGGTGCGGCAGGCTCACTATTCCTACTCCTCTTGATTCGTCGCTTTGTTTTGGGCGCTGAAGTTGAGGGTGTGTTCACACTCTTTGCGCTGACCTTTTTCTTAATTGGCGTGATGCTCTTTGGCCTTGGTCTCTTAGGAGAATACATTGGGCGAATTTATCAACAGGTACGTCAACGGCCACGCTACATGGTAAGCGCCGTCTTAGAGCAATCTAAATCGTAAATCTTGAATCAAGTACCTAAGCACGCAGTTGTTTTCGCCTACCACGATGTGGGTGTCACTTGTTTAGAAACCTTGATTGATGCAGGCATGACGATTGATTTAGTGATCACCCATACCGATGACCCCAATGAGACGATTTGGTTTGGCAGCGTTCAAAAACTTTGTGAACAACGAGGCTTACCATACCGAATCGTGCAACAGAGTGAATTATTCACTTTGCTGCCCGAGATTCAGGCGATTGCTCCCGACTATCTCTTTTCCTTTTATTACCGCTTCATGCTGCCTACTGAATTACTCGAAACTGCAACCATTGCGGCTCTCAATATGCATGGCTCGCTCCTACCCAAGTACCGCGGCCGCGCTCCAGTGAACTGGGCCGTGTTGCACGGCGAGACCGAAACGGGTGCAACCCTACATGTCATGGAAGCAAAACCCGATGCCGGGGATATTGTGGGACAAATAGCTGTACCCATTGGAATTCATGAAACAGGCAAAGAAGTGTTTGATAAGGTCAGTCAAGCCGCAAAACAGGTGATGGAGAAGGTGCTACCCCAGCTCATGCAAGGAAACCTTCCTCGCCAAGTCAATCGATTGGCGGAAGGTTCTTACTTTGGGGGTCGTAAACCGGAGGATGGTCGTATTGATTGGACAAAGCCTGCCGGAGTTATTTATAACCTGATTCGGGCCGTAGCCCCGCCCTACCCTGGCGCCTTTACCGCATGGAATGGCAAAGAGGTCACCATTGCCAGAAGCTCTCTTCCGCTTGATCCCAATAAGGACCTCACCCCTTCGATATCAGCATTCCTTACAAAATCGGGCCTGGGAATGCACCTAGTTGATAATCGCTACTTTGGCCTGTGCGGCGATGGGAAGATTCTTGAGCTGTTTTTAGCATAAGAGCATTCAATCGCTGGTCTCTTAAGTTCATCAAAGGAATGGTGTCATGAAAAAGATTTTAATTTTGGGTGTGAATGGTTTTATTGGTCATCACCTCTCAAAGCGCATATTAGAGACCACGTCGTGGGAGGTTTACGGCATGGATATGCAAAACGACCGGATTGGCGATCTTCTCAACCACCCCCGCATGCATTTCTTTGAAGGCGATATCACCATTAATCGCGAATGGGTGGAGTATCACGTTCGCAAGTGCGATGTGATCCTACCGCTCGTTGCCATTGCAACACCAGCAACCTATGTACAACAACCGTTGCGGGTCTTTGAACTCGACTTTGAGGCCAATCTACCAATCGTACGCTCGGCAGTAAAGTACGGCAAGCACCTCGTCTTTCCATCGACCTCTGAGGTCTACGGTATGTGCTCCGATGCTGAATTTGATCCAGCCTCGTCCAATTTGGTTTATGGTCCCATCAATAAGCCGCGCTGGATTTATGCCTGCGCCAAGCAATTGATGGACCGGGTCATCTGGGGCTATGGAATGGAGGGCTTGCGCTTTACGCTCTTTAGACCATTTAATTGGATTGGTCCGGGTTTGGATAGCATTTACACCCCCAAAGAGGGTTCTTCACGCGTGGTCACTCAGTTCCTAGGGCACATTGTGCGTGGCGAGCCGATCAATCTCGTCGATGGCGGCTCCCAAAAGCGAGCCTTTACTTATATTGATGATGGCATTGATGCCTTAATGCGTATCATCACTAATGAAGGTGATATTGCCAATGGCAAGATCTATAACGTGGGTAACCCTAAAAATAATTACTCGGTCAAAGAGCTGGCCACCATGATGCTGACGATTGCCAAGCAAATTCCTGAGTACGCGGTCACTGCCGATCAAGTCCAATTAGTCGAGACAACCTCCAAAAGCTACTATGGCACTGGATATCAGGATGTCCAAAATCGCGTTCCTGCCATCGAAAATACGATGACTGAGTTGGGCTGGAAACCCACGATTGCCATGAATGATGCACTCAGCAGAATTTTTGAGGCCTATCGCCATGATGTAGATAAAGCGCGGCATCTGGTTGAATAGCACTTAATGCCATGGCAAAAATTGCGCTCAAGGTTGATGTTGACACCTTACTTGGAACCCAAGTTGGCACCCCGAATCTAGCCAAGCTTTTCTCAGAGCTCGGCGTTACAGCGACCTTCTTGTTTAGCCTTGGACCCGACCATACCGGTTGGGCGCTCAAACGAATATTCCGGCCGGGTTTTCTGAAGAAAGTATCGCGCACATCCGTGGTGGAGCATTATGGCATCAAAACGCTGTTATATGGGGTTCTTCTTCCCGCCCCAGATATCGGTATAACCGCTGCGCATGAGATGCGCGCTATTGATGAGGTCGGTCATGAAACTGGGATTCATACCTGGGATCATGTCTATTGGCAAGATCATGTCTATCAACGCGATGTGGCTTGGACTCGAGCCCAGATGCAAAAAGCCTATGATCGTTTTTGCGAGATATTCAAACACCCACCAATGACGCATGGTGCTGCGGGCTGGCAGATGAATGAAGCGGCTCTCAAGCAACTCGACGATTGGGGGATGCAATACGCCTCCGACGGGCGCTCCGCCCCCAATCTTGCGCCCTACCGTATTCAGTTCAATGATCAGCGGAGTGGGCATGTGCAATACCCCACTACACTCCCAACCTTTGATGAGTTAATTGGGGTGGATGGACGAGATGCCTTTGGGGCGGCCAAAGCAATTCTTCAGCTCACTCAAAGCAATCCCAATGATCAAGTCTTTACCCTGCACGCCGAACTAGAGGGACAAAAACTACTCCCCGCCTTCAAAGTATTACTCCAAGGGTGGATGGAGCAAGGTCATGAGCTCGTTACCATGGGTGATTTGCACCGCTCTTGGCTAGCCACTGGCCAACTCGATAAAATAGCCACTGAGCCATTTCAGTATGGCAGTATTGCCAATCGCAGCGGTGAACTGATGATCCAAATGCGCCATGCAACTAATTTCACATAACCATTGACGAGGGGAATTACGATGACGATTAAGATTGGGCAGACCATGCCAATGTGTGAGATTCCAGCAACATCAAACCTCACCTTCTCGCCAAAAGCATACCAAGGCAAAAAACTAGTGCTCTATTTTTATCCTAAAGATTCAACGCCAGGCTGCACGGTGGAAGCCGGAGAGTTTCGGGATCACATTGATGCATTTAATCAAGCGAATGCTTTGGTGGTTGGTGTGTCGCGCGATAATATCCGCTCGCATGAGAGCTTTCGCCAAAAATTAGGCCTGCCCTTTGAGTTAGTCGCAGACACTGAAGAAAAACTGTGTACGATCTTTAATGTCATCAAAATGAAAAATATGTATGGCAAACAAGTTCGTGGCGTTGACCGGAGCACCTTCCTTTTTGATAGTAAGGGCGTTCTCCAGAAGGAGTGGCGCGGTATTAAGGTTGCGGGTCACGTGGCTGAAGTTCTTGCCGCCGCTAAGGCAATGGCCTAGGGATTTATCTGGTACTTGCAAAGCCGTCAATTTGGGTTACAGTATGACTATATGCACCGTAAGCGATGGATGTTATTAAACCCACATCGGGGTCTATCTAGGCCGCGTTGGGATACCGGCCCCTTCGTCTATTGTGCATATGACCCAAATCAATGCCCTAGCCCTCAAAACCGCCTCTCGCTCATTGCAGGCGGTTTTTTCATTTAGGAGAAGCCTCGCATGCCATTACCTCCACTGCCTACCCAAATTGCCGATCATGTCAATTTAAGTCGTCAGAAAACACCGGATCTCAAAAATCCACCTAAGAAGGTGAAGAAAACGCTGGGGCCAAGTTGGGCCGAGGAGGTAGAACCAAATATCGATATGGGCGATGATCTATCAGCCGCTGAGGTAGCGTTGGAACAGATTAAGACCGTCGCTCCAGCCCAATACCTTGAAAAGCAATTAGACTCCAAACCAGACCGCCCAAAGCGAACGATTCGAACCGGGCCGCCAAGTTTGTTTGTCTTAGATACCAATGTATTAATGCATGATCCATCGTCTCTCTTTCGGTTTGAGGAGCACGATTTGTATCTGCCCATGACCACCCTTGAGGAACTGGACAACCACAAAAAGGGGATGAGTGAGGTCGCTCGTAATGCGCGCATGGTGAGTCGCTCGCTCGACCAACTCATTGCAGGTACCAGTGGTCAGCTCGATGAAGGAATTCCGCTCAACAAATTAGGCAACCAAGATGCAACCGGGCGATTATTTTTTCAGACCCAGTTTTCCACTGCTCCTCTTCCAGAGGGGCTACCTGAGGGTAAAGGCGATAACCTCATTTTAGGGGTGGTTCGGGATCTGCAAAAAGCAAAGCCACATCAAGAAGTGGTCTTGGTGTCGAAAGATATCAATATGCGCATTAAGGCCCGGGCTCTGG
Source organism: Pseudomonadota bacterium (assembly GCA_041174325.1). Taxonomy (GTDB): domain Bacteria; phylum Pseudomonadota; class Gammaproteobacteria; order Burkholderiales; family Burkholderiaceae; genus Polynucleobacter. The sequence goes on along the minus strand of JBEDHB010000068.1, from coordinate 827 downwards.
GTCTGCCGGCCGAAGATTACTTTAATGACCAGGTCTTAGAAGATCGGGATTTAATGTATTCGGGGGTCATGGCACTACCGAGTGATTTTTGGCCTAAGCATGGCAAGGCGATGGAAAGTTGGGCGGACGGTAAGAGTGGCACCATGTTCTATCGAGTCACAGGCCCACTAGTTCCCAGCATGCTCATCAATCAGTTTGTTTATCAAGAAAATTCGGACGGCACGACTCCCTTTTATGCCCTCGTTCGTGAAATTAATGGCAAAACTGCTTTGCTTCAAACTCTGAAGGATTACTCCCATCAGAAAAATAATGTATGGAGCATCACCGCACGTAATCGCGAGCAAAACTTTGCCATGAATCTCCTCATGAATCCAGACATTGATTTTGTGACCCTGCTTGGTCAAGCTGGTACTGGCAAAACCTTGCTGGCCCTTGCGGCCGGCCTTGAGCAAGTGTTGGATAGCAAACGCTACAACGAGATCATTATTACTCGAGCTACCGTTCCGGTGGGTGAAGACATTGGATTTTTACCAGGCACTGAGGAAGAAAAGATGCAGCCCTGGATGGGCGCCTTTGACGACAACTTAGAGGTATTGCATCGTAGCGATGACACCGCAGGAGAATGGGGTCGTGCGGCGACTCAAGAACTTATCCGCTCTAGGATTAAGGTTAAAAGCATGAACTTTATGCGGGGTCGTACATTTGTGAGTAAATTTCTGATTATTGATGAAGCGCAGAACTTAACACCTAAACAGATGAAGACACTTGTTACACGAGCTGGCCCTGGAACCAAAATCGTATGCCTTGGGAACATCGCTCAAATCGAT
>JBEDHB010000067.1:0-7421 GCA_041174325.1 Pseudomonadota bacterium | reverse complement strand
TTTAAGAGGCGATACATGATCATGGCATCAGCAATATCATTAATATGAAACTCATCAAAGCAAATCAGGCGATATCGATCGGAGATGCGTTTGGCTAACTCGTCCAGAGGATCAGCTAATCCAGATAGCTCATGGAGCTCACGATGAACCTCGCGCATGAACTCATGAAAATGGATCCGGATTTTCTTTTGAACGGGGGATGCCTCATAGAAGCAATCCATCAAAAAGGATTTGCCGCGACCTACCCCACCCCATAGGTAAACCCCACGGGGTAACTCGGGGTGAAAGAGTTTTTTAGTAAGGGCATTACTCCGGATCTCTTTGTAAGAGACCCACTGATCTTCGCATTGCTGCAAGCGAACAATAGCTCGTTCTTGCGCGGGATCTGGTTGATAACCGCGCGCTTTACACTCTTGATAGTAAAAGTCAGCGACTTTCAACTTACATATTGAGTGCGCGTTGATCCGTCGCTAAAGCTGCTTCGCGCATAACCTCTGATAAGCTGGGATGAGGATGGCAAACACGAGCAATGTCTTCAGCAGCTGCTTTGAACTCCATAGCTAAGGCGGCTTCCGCAATGAGGTCCGAAGCATTGGGGCCAATAATATGTACCCCTAGAACCTCATCGGTTTTGGCATCTGCTAGGATTTTGACAAAGCCATCGGCACGATCCATCCCTAGCGCACGGCCATTGGCCATGAATGGGAACTGACCTGGTTTATAGGCACGCCCTTCCGCTTTGAGTTGTTGCTCGGTTTTGCCAACCCATGCAATTTCAGGGTCGGTGTAGATCACCCAAGGAATGCAGTTGTAATCAATATGTGGTTTTTGGCCTGCGAGTAACTCGGCCACTAACACGCCCTCATCTTCAGCCTTGTGCGCGAGCATTGGTCCACGCACGACATCACCAATCGCATAGACTCCAGGCGCTGAAGTAGCGCAGGTATGGTCATTAATCGGGATAAATCCGCGCTCATCGGTTTTTACCGAAATCGCCTCCAGATTAAGCCCTTCGGTATTTGGTACGCGACCTACAGAAACAATCAGGCGATCGCATTCAAGCTTTTGGGGCTTCCCTGTGCTGTCCTGATACGAGACCACCACGCCCTTCTTATCCGCTTTCACACCATCAATCTTGACGCCCATATGAATATCGAGACCCTGCTTAGTGAAAATCTTTTTAGCTTCCTTCGCAATCCCCTCATCGCAAGCACCTAAGAAGCTTGGCAAGGCTTCGAGGACCGTGACTTGCGAGCCAACGCGGCGCCAGACTGAACCGAGCTCGAGACCAATCACGCCTGCACCAATGACACCCAAGCGTTTGGGTAGAGAGTCAAATTTAAGCGCACCCTCGTTGTCGCAAACCAGCACGTTATCCACTGGGATATTGGGCAAATGTCTGGCCTTTGAGCCAGTCGCAATAATGACATTCTTAGCGGTAATGGTTCCAGCATCTTTACCAGTAATTTTGATTTGATAACCATCCGCGGTTTTACCGGCAAATGAGGCATGACCTTTAATGCTAGTGACTTTGTTTTTGCGAAACAGAAAACTAATACCACCGGTCATCTTGCTCACAATCTCATCCTTGCGCGCCAGCATCTTTTTGATGTCAATGCTCACGGCGCTTACTTGTATGCCATGATCGGCCACGTGATGACCGATCTTCTCAAACTCTTCGGAGGACGCCAACAGAGCTTTCGATGGAATGCAGCCCACGTTTAAACAGGTTCCACCCAGGCGCGGCTCGCCCTTGGGATCAGCATAAGGGTTGGATTCTGCACAGGCAACCTTAAATCCCAACTGCGCTGCCCGAATCGCCGCGATGTAACCACCGGGGCCAGCTCCAATCACTAGCACATCAAATACTTGGCTCATGGTTTATTCCTTACAGATCAAGTAGCAAACGAGCGGGGTCTTCTAATAGCTCCTTCATCGCCACTAGACCAAGGACTGCCTCACGACCATCAATAATCCGATGATCGTAGGACAGGGCCAAATAATTAATCGGACGAATCACGATTTGCCCATCCTCCACCACGGCACGTTCCTTGGTTGCATGGATCCCCAAAATAGCCGATTGCGGTGGATTAATAATGGGGGTTGAGAGCATCGATCCAAATACTCCGCCGTTGGAGATGGAGAACGTACCCCCAGTTAGCTCTTCAATGCTTAATTTACCTTCACGTGCTTTATTACCGTAATCCGCAATTTGCTTCTCAATCTCAGCAAGCGTTAATTGATCAACATTGCGCAAAATGGGCACAACCAAACCCCGTGGCGAGCTCACAGCAATACCAATATCAAAGTAACCGTGGTACACAATATCATTACCATCAACCGATGCATTCAATATTGGATATCTCTTCAATGCATAGGTGGCAGCCTTTACAAAGAAGGACATAAAACCCAATTTCACACCGTGGGTTTTTTCAAAGATATCTTTGTAGCGTGAGCGCATCGCTATCACAGGAGCCATATTGACCTCATTGAAGGTGGTCAAGATGGCATTATTAGCTTGCGATTCTAGGAGGCGCTCTGCAATGCGAGCACGTAGACGGGTCATCGGCACCCGCTCCTCAGTACGATCCCCTAGGGAGACACTCGACATGGGCAATGGTGCGGCACTCGCTGTTGGCTTAGTGCCACCTGCAATCACATTTTGTACATCGCCCTTGGTCACGCGACCATCACGACCCGTCCCAGCAACTTGATTGGCTGTTAAATTATTTTCAGCCATTAATTTGGCTGCGGAGGGTGCTGCAATCGAGCCCTTATCCGAGGCAGAAGAAACGGCTGGTGCTGCGGCTGGCGCAGCGGCTTTAGCAGGTGCGGGAGCTACGGCTGTGGCTGCTGCAGTTGCCTTACCTTCGCTATCAATCTTTGCAATCACTTGATCAGCCACAACCGTTCCACCATCGGCTACCAAAATCTCAGCCATGACACCTGCGGATGGAGCGGGTACCTCAAGCACTACTTTGTCGGTTTCGATCTCAATCAAGATCTCGTCTTGGGCCACCGCTTCACCCGGTTTTTTCTTCCACTGCAAGAGAGTTGCTTCAGCAACTGATTCGGAGAGTTGTGGAACCTTTACGTCAAATAAAGCCATGATATGTCCTATGAATAAGTTAGATTAAATCGCAGTTCTGTTGATGCTGCCTATTTAGTGACCACAAATCCTTTGAGCTTGGCAAACGCTGCGGTGAGCAATGCTTTTTGCTGACTCTGATGCAAATGGGCATAACCAACTGCAGGTGAAGCCGATGCAGGTCGACCGGCATAACCAAGGCGCATACCCTCGCCCATGTTTTCGAGCAAATTGTGTTGCACGAAGAACCAGGCACCCTGATTTTGTGGCTCGTCTTGACACCACACCAACTCAGTAAGATTGGGATAAGACTTGATGATGCTTGCGACCGCCTTATGTGGGAATGGATACAACTGCTCAATACGGACAATTGCTGCGGTATCCATTTTCTTATCGGTACGCTGTTTGATCAGATCGTAATAAACCTTACCCGAGCACACGATCAAGCGCTCCACCTTTTTAGGATCGAGCGAATCGTCTTGCTCTGGAATCACCGTCTGAAACTCACCTTTGGTGAACTCAATGAGTGGTGATGCTGCGTCTTTATGACGCAGTAACGATTTAGGGGTCATGATGATGAGTGGCTTTCTAAATTGCCGAATCATCTGCCGACGTAATAGATGAAAGATCTGCGATGCTGTCGTTGGTTGAACGACTTGCATATTCGTATCTGCGCACAACTGCATAAAGCGCTCGAGGCGTGCCGAGGAGTGCTCAGGGCCCTGCCCTTCGTAACCATGTGGCAGCATCATCACCAAGCCATTCACTCGACCCCACTTCACTTCACCGGAGGCAATGAATTGATCGATGACCACCTGGGCACCATTGACGAAGTCACCAAATTGGGCTTCCCAAATCGTTAGAGTATTCGGCTCTGCTGAGGCGTAGCCATATTCAAATCCAAGAACAGCCTCTTCCGAAAGAATGGAATCGATCACTGTAAATGGAGCTTGATCCTTGCTAATATTTTGCAAAGGGATGTAACTGGCATCTGATTGGCCCCGCTGTTGATCATGCAATACCGAATGGCGATGGCTAAATGTACCCCGACCGCTGTCTTCACCCGATAAACGAATCGGATAGCCACTTGCTAGCAAGGATGCGAAGGCCATCGCCTCTCCCATACCCCAATCAACATTAATCTCGCCACGTCCCATCGCTGCGCGATCGGCATACACTTTTTGAACCAATGGATGTGCCTTGAAATTTTCAGGGATGGCCGTGAGTCGTTCCGCTAATCGCTTCCACTCTGTTAGGGGTATGGCGGTATCGGCTTGATCGGTCCACTTCTTATTTAAAAATGGCGACCAATCAACCGCAAATTTACCTTTGAAGTTACTTAATACTGGATCAAGAGTTTGCTTGCCCTCATCCATTGCGGCACGAAACACTTTGACCATTTCATCACCAGCACCCGCACTCAACACGCCTTGCGCTTCAAGCCGGTCAGCATACAACTTACGCGTTCCAGGATGCTTAGCAATGATGCTATACATAAACGGCTGGGTCATCGCTGGGGTATCTTGCTCATTGTGACCCAGTTTACGAAAGCAAATGATGTCAACTGCCACATCTTTTCGAAATTGAGTTCGATATTCCAAAGCGAGTTGAGTGGCCAGGACTACGGCCTCAGGGTCATCGCCATTGACATGCAATACAGGAGCATCAATCGTTTTCATAATATCGGTGCAATACAAACTCGACCGAAGATCCCGAGGGTCTGAGGTTGTAAAACCAATTTGATTATTGATCACGATATGAATCGTGCCCCCTGTGGAATACCCACGAACCTCCGATAGTGCCAACGTTTCTTGCATCACACCTTGACCCGCAATCGCCGCATCACCATGCACTAATACGGGCAATACTTGACTGCCCGAGAGATCATCACGACGCTCCATCCTTGCACGGGCTGAGCCCTCCACCACAGGGTTCACAATTTCAAGGTGGGACGGATTAAAGGCCAGCGATAGGTGCACTGGCCCGCCAGGGGTTGAGATATCACTCGAGAATCCCTGGTGGTACTTCACATCACCCGCAGGCAAATCCTCTGGGGCCGTATGATCGAATTCAGCAAAAAGATCTTTGGGAGATTTACCCAAAACATTGACCAGCACATTTAAGCGACCGCGATGGGCCATACCAATCACAATTTCTTGTACACCCTGTTTGCCCGCTTCTTGAATTAACTCATCCATGCAGGGAATAAAACTATCGCCACCCTCAAGTGAGAAACGCTTTTGACCGACGTACTTTGCCTGAAGATAACGTTCGAGCCCTTCGGCCGCCGTTAGGCGATCTAATATTTGTTTGCGCTGTTCATTAGTGAATTTAGGGGTTGAGCGAATCGATTCGAGTTTCTCCTGCCACCATTTTTTGATTTTTTGATCCGCAATGTTCATAAACTCAGCAGCCAACGTGCCGCAATAGGTATCGCGTAAGGCTTGCAGCAAATCGCGCAAAGTCATTTGGTTTTTGCCAAAGAACGTATTGCTCGTATTAAAGACGATATCCATATCGCCATCGGTAAATCCATAAAAGGAGGGATTTAGCTCCGGAATATCGGGGCGTTCGGTGCGCTTTAAGGGATCTAGATTCGCCCATCGATTACCAACGTTGCGGTATGCAGCAATCAGCTGCTGAACCGCGACTCGCTTGCGGCCCATCTCCGAATCGGCAGAATCCTGAATGGTTTTGATGGGACCCTGCTTCGCGCGCTCGGCAAATGAAGCCACAATAGGCGCGTGTGCAATATCACGACCATTTGAGCCATCGACGGCTGGAATCTGAACGACGTTATCAAAGTAATCGCGCCAATGCTGCGCTACGGATGTGGGATCTAGTAAATACGATTCGTAGAGTTCTTCTACGTAGGGGGCATTACCCCCGAAGAGGTATGAAGAACCTCTATAGGACTGCATCATGATGCTCACCTTTCATCGGGTAACCCGAAAAAAACTGTGGTTTTAACCATCCGCGACACGGCTTTACCGATTAGCAGAACGCAAAGCAAATGCCTTATGTGTCCTAAGAATAGCATGGCTTAGGCAAAAAAACACCCCAATATCAATCAATTAGTGAAAGCCCTAGGGGATTCCTGACAAGGTGATTAACCTATCCCTACTCCCTTATAGGAAATTTCCTACCTATATTTCATCCCTGCCTGACAGATCTCTATCGAATTGATTTTTATGCTCTTTCTATCCCAATTTACAAAAGGAGAAAGCATGAAACCTATTAATCTGAATCAGTCTTACTTGAGTACCCGACAGAGTGCCAAGGTTCTACAGGTCTCGCTAGGAACCGTTCAAAAAATGGTGGAGCTCGGCGAACTTACCGCGTGGAAAACTCGAGGGGGTCACCGCCGCATCCTCACCAGCTCGCTCAATCAACAGTTACGCCGTCGCAAAGTGGGAATGCAGCAACGCGCCAAACACCATCAACATATCGCACTGGGGGTCTTTAAGCGTCAAGAAAACCTCGATGAAATGCTAAATGCGATTCAAGGCTGGGCCACACCCTTTGAATTAATCCACTCCCTAGATAGCCTTGACGGTCTTATGCAGGCCGTTTCGCATTATCCCGATGTTATTTATTTAGATTCGTTAATCCCGCCCATCGAGCAATTGCATTTAATTCATTATCTAAGTAAGAATATACAAACACGCCGCATCCCTCTATTGGTTGATGAAGCCTTTGTGCAACTGCACCCTGGGGTATTGGAAATGGCTAAAAATAATGGTGCTCATTTAAAACCGCAGTCTAGCGATACTGAAGCGCTCGCCCAAGAGCTCAATGCATTACCTGAAAAGACGAATGTCATGACGTATAGTGCGAGCACTGATAAACAGCCTTATAAGCAATTAGAGAAATTATTTATTGAAGCAGTTAATACCGTGTTTGAGTAAAGAAAAAAGCCAGTTCAATGAACTGGCTTTTTAGTGAATCGGCTTCGATCACTTAATCGCAAATTTACTACGGTCCTTGCCAGAAATCCATTTCGGGGCTTTGCCGCGTCCGGTCCAAGTCTCTCCGGTCGCAGGGTTTTTGTACTTCGGGGCGACCTTGCCGCGCTTCTTACCTACCCGTTTCTTGGCGACAGCTTTTTTGGCGGGACGACCACGTTTCCCAGCCCCAGCGGCCTTACGACCAAATAAGTCACTGGCAGTTAAACCAAACTCATCAATGATCTTTTTGGCTTTTGCAATTCCTTCTGACTTTTCACGCTGCATCAACGTCTGGATTTGGCTGTCCAATTTCTCACGTTGCGCAAGCAACTCTTTGTACGATGACATATTAAATAAATCCCTTAGGTGTTTGAATAATAATGAGG
>JBEDHB010000066.1:0-7528 GCA_041174325.1 Pseudomonadota bacterium | reverse complement strand
ATTGCAAGCTTAGATAAGCGCTCACAGATTGAGGTTCGACAGCAAGATGGTTTTATATTCCTAAAATCGTTATTGCCGCCACTAAGCCGTCGGGGCTTGATCCTCATGGATCCATCGTATGAGCTCAGGTCCGATTACCGAGCAGTCGAATCTAGCTTAAATGAGGCTTTGGGCCGATTTGTAACGGGTACTTATCTCATTTGGTATCCAGTCTTACAGCGTTCAGAGTCTCTGCAACTCATCAAGCGCTTGCGCACCCTGTCTGAGCAGTTCCAACGTCCATGGCTAAGAGTTGAACTACGCATTGCTCATTCAGTTGGTGAGAAGCGACTCCAATCGAGCGGGGTCTGGGTGATAAATCCAGTGTGGACCTTGGCGCCTTTTTTAGAAAAGACATTACCGATCCTGCAAACGGTCTTAGGGGAAGACTCCGGTGCGGCGTATGAGCTAGAAACTAGTAGTCCAGCATAACCTCATTGCGACGCAGAAACGGAATGCTCCAGGGCGGGTTATAACGCGCCAATTGTGGCTCACCGAGAGGTGTTAAATTTTTTGATTTCATCCAAGCCCTTAGTTCTGCGGTTTTCTCTTGCGTCTTCTCTTGCGAGTTAAACCCGGTAAAACTGATAACGGCTTTACGCTGCGCCGGAATCTCTTTTAACTTGACTTCTGGGCTCAGTGGTGTTGGCAAGGTTGCCAAAGTGTATTGACTGGGCATCACAAAGAACATACGCCATTGATTAGGACTCGCTTGATTCTCGATCGTGACTGGCGCAGTCATGGCAATCTTCTCGCTTGCAGGCTCCATCGTCACTGGAACGGTCATTGCAATCTTTTCATTTGATTTTGGTTCGTTTGATAGGTTTACTTTTGTTTGATTCTTACCAAAAATATATCCGGCAATTAAGCGAAACCCCTTGCTCCCGGCATCGCTCATATCCCCATCTACCGTGACCTCGGCGATGATCATGGGCGCATATTGGCGCAACTCAAACGGAGGTGCACTTTCAATCACGGTGTATTTCGGTTCTTCAAGTGCCATAAGTGGAGTAGATACCAAAAAAATCAGGCTAGAGATAATTGCTTGTCGTACACGTTTTACCATTTTCCTTCCAATACAAATCCTTTTAAGCTCGCTTGTAGGTTTACTTGGGCGCCGACGGGCAGGGTTAATTTATCGGTCACATGACCAAACGGCAGCCCAGTAAGGATCGGGGTCTTCTGGGTCAAACGCTCGCGAATATACCGAATTGCGCTATGCAATTGATAGCCACGATCCACTTCGTATAAGCGGTATTGATTAAAGTGTCCCAAAATAATGGCTTGCTGGTTAGCGAGTATCCCTGCTTCAAGAAGTTGCAACAGCATTCGCTCAATACGATAAGGGTGTTCGTTCACATCTTCAAGGAATAAGATCCCGCCCTGAATCTGTTTATGGTTAGGAAAATAAGCGGTTCCTAACAGGGTGGTGAGAATACTGAGATTTCCACCCCACAGCATTCCTTGAATATTTTGGGAGAGATCAACTTCCCCAGCAAAGTGCTGCAGATCCGGCACCGCAACACTCATGCGGCGCGACTGGATTGCGGTCTGAAAGTGGCGCCAGGTGAATGCGCTTGGGGTCTGTGGCTCACCGTACTCATTCAGAGGGCCAAAATCATAATTAAGCATTGGCCCAGCCAAACTCATCGCCCCAGTTTTAGCTAGCAATCCCAAATGAAATCCCGTGAAATCGCTATGACCACAAATCTGCAAACCTTGTTTTACTGAGATCGCAATGTCTTTCCAAGTAATTGCATCGAGCAGTCGATGCAAGCCATAGCCGCCACGGACTGCCATGACCATATCATTGGGATCAAGCGTGGGAATCGCATTGATCTCGGCTAAGCGCTCTTGATCGGTCCCCGCAAAACGTTCAAACACACGCTCTGTGCAGGCAGCGTTATGCACCATAACGCCCTGTTCTTTAAGCCAGCGTAATCCAGCTTTGGGGCTTCGCATATCGGGGCTAGCGCCTGATGGAGCAATTAAATGAATCTTCATGAACGTCGTTGTTTAAAAAACTCTTTTAGTAAGTTGCTGCATTCATCGGCTAGAACGCCACCCTCAACTCCCGTTTGATGATTAATCGCTTTCAGGTCAAAAAGATTAACGACACTGCCGGCCATGCCTGTTTTGGGATCGGCCGCACCAAACACCACACGCTTGACTCTAGCATGAAGAATAGCCCCGCAGCACATCGCACATGGTTCCAATGTCACGTAAAGGGTTGATTGGGGAATTCGGTAGTTCTGGAGTAATTTGGCTGCCTCCCGAATCGCCATCATTTCAGCATGGGCGCTGGGATCATGCAAACCAATTGGTTGGTTATAACCACTACCAATCACCTGATCGTCATAAACTAGAACCGCACCGACTGGCACCTCGTTGCAGGCCGCTGCTTTTTGGGCTTGCATAATCGCAAGACGCATAAATGATTCGTCTTGAGGTGAGGCCATCAGTCCTTAGGCCAATCGAACAGGATAATCAGCCCAGCAATTTGGGGTCTCGTACAGTCGTACACTAAAAAGAGAGAGTTTTCCTTGGGTCTCAGCAGCAAAAATAGGCGCTAAACGATCAAAGGCAAACTTGACCAAGTTCTCAACGGTTGGCACATCATCTAACACCACGGTTTTATGATTGGGCAGGCTTTCCAAGAAATGAACCAATACCGTATCTTGCTTAGCAACTAAAAACGCATGATCCCAAGGCTCAACCAGATGGATCCAGGCAATGCGCTTGACATCACCAAAGTCGATGACCATGCCATCGTCTGCTTGCCCGCGACTGGCATGAACTGGACCTTGAACGGTAAGCTCAATTGCATAGCGATGGCCATGCAAGTGGCGGCATTGCCCACCATGATTGGGGATGCGATGCCCCGCATCAAATTCGAGGCGGCGTGTAATCGTGAGTTGCTGCATTACCGAATTCCGATCATTTTGTGGGTTTGCACACTTAAACGCCATAGTGGGTGCTTCTGACACAGTTGAACTGCGAAGGCCATATTGTCGCTTAGATTCGGGCCGTCCATCGCTTGGATGTAACGGTGCCGAAAGTCCATGGCCTCAAAGCGATGCAATACGGACTCAATGGACTGATGTCCTGCTTGCGGCACCACTAATTTAATTTCGTGCGCCTGTTTCACAATTAAATCAGCGCCAGCCTTAGGGCTTAAACATACCCAGTCAATCTCTTTGGGAACCGCAATCGTGCCATTCGTCTCAATCGCGATCTCAAACTGCTTGGCATGCAAAGCTTTAATTAAAGGTTCATCGAGCTGTAATAGCGGTTCTCCGCCAGTCATGACCACATAGCGGTAAAGTCGCGTTCCCATCGTATTGATCCAGGCATTTTCAATTGCCAGTGCAAGTTCCTCGGGGCTCGCGAACTTACCACCCCCGATGCCATCGGTTCCAACGAAATCGGTGTCACAGAATTGGCAAATGGCTGATGAGCGGTCTTCCTCGCGCCCAGACCACAGGTTACAACCCGCAAATCGGCAAAACACTGCTGCACGCCCAGCTTGAGCACCCTCGCCTTGCAGAGTTGCAAAGATCTCTTTAACCGAGTACATGAATAGAGCTTACTTCCACGCAATCAGTTCCCAGCGCAGATAGTCCTCTTTAATGGATTGGGACCAGCCGGTCATGCCTAACCAAAGGTACTCGCCAAAACTCTCGCGTACCACCCAACGCCCAATTTGAGGGGCAAACCAAACTTGATCACGCCGATTATTGACATAGCGCATGAAGTCGTCACTCTCAAAATAATCGGCGGTGCTCACGTAGTAGAGAGCATCAAACTCACCCGCTTGCGTTTTGATCCGATTCCATGCATTCGCTTGAATGGTTAGACCCCAATAAAAATCATTGTCTGGAAATCCAAGCACTTGATAGCGGGTCCGATAAAAACCAGACCAGCCAGGCTTGAGCTCTTGCGGCCAGAGCGGCACTGCCTTAGTAAAGCGTTGGGGTGGGGTCCAATGAGGATCTTGCAAAATTATCCCCCAGGGCTCTTGAATCTCGTCAGGCAACTTCCCTAGTTTTTTACCCTCTCGGGCAATTTGTACTTTTGGACCCACCGAGACCACGGTCTCGGTCAGAATATCAACTAGCTCGCCATTAAACACATTACGAACTTCATACACCCACTGCTGCCCTAACGCTGGTGCTCGAACCGAGGGGATTGATTGAGGAGGGGCGATCTCGGTCTTTGGGATCTGGGATACCGAACCCAAGCATGCGGTCAATAGCAAACTAGCTATAACAATGGCTGCACTTCGCCAATAAAGGTATTTAAATAGCATGCAGACTATTTCCAGGAACGCAATTGCCAAGCCGTGCTGTTCTCGAGCAGCACCGGACCAATTTGACCTTGGATTTGATAGGAACCAGAGGACTCTCGTGCCACCCAACGACCAATCTCTGGAGCGAACCAAATGATTTCATGACGAATGCAATCCACTTTATTAGCATCGTCACTCTGAAAATTAATCAGGTTTTGATAGCGCAAGCAGATGAATTCACCTGCTGGGACCTTGAGCTTTTCCCAACCCGCGCAATACATATACTGCTGCCAACTAAACGAGTTGTCTGAATATCCCGCAATCGAATAGCGAGTCGTAAATTGTTTACTCCAATTAGCCTGCATTTGCTCAGGCCAGAGAAGAATCGGCGGGCGGTAGTTCTGGATGCGGCCCCAATGAGGGTCCGTTGCAATCATCCCCCATGACGATTGAACCTCACTGGCAAGAGTTGCTCCATCTCGATTGTTGCGAGAGATGGTAACCCCAGGACCAACAATCTCTACGCGCTCGGTCACCACATCGAGTAACTGACTTGAGAATGTATCGAACTGCAGATAGGTCCACTCCTGACCCAATTGGGGTGAGCGCACACTCGGGACTTTCTTGGGAGCAGCGACAGGGATACCGCGGTCAAAAGTGGCAGTGGCGCAGCCCAATGGGGCTAAAGCGGCTGAACTGATTACAAGGCGACGTAGGGGGTTCATGGGGGATTCTTAGCTCAATGAATAAGGGTTGACGATTCAATTTTACACATTAGGCTTGATTATTTAACTTTGTTCGAAAGTAATGATCCTGAGAATTTATTATTAAATTCAGTACCTTACTGTACGGCATACAATTGACCGTTAGTTGCCACCTATCCCAAGAGCTAACATCCAAATCAACTGAAATATGCTTCAATCGATTTGGTTTCAATGATTCATTTGCTATTAAAGAGAGATCAATTCATGAAGATTGGCATCAAAAATTCAAGTTTGGCTTTGGCGATGGCTGCCGGGGCTCTGATTTCAACACCTACGCTGTCTCAAAAAGCACCAAATATTCTGATCATTTGGGGCGATGATATCGGTCAATTTAATATCAGCGCATATAACCATGGAATGATGGGCTATCGCACACCGAATATTGATAGCATTGCTAAGCAAGGCATGTTGTTTACCGATTGGTATGGTCAACAAAGCAGTACGGCGGGGCGTGCGGCATTTATTACTGGGCAATCTCCCATACGAACGGGCCTCACTAAAGTTGGTCTTCCTGGCACGCCAGAGGGAATGCGTAAGGAGGATCCCACCTTAGCAACACTTCTAAAGGCACGTGGATACAAAACCGGTCAATTTGGCAAAAATCACTTGGGCGATCGGGATGACATGTTGCCAACTGCGCATGGTTTTGATGAGTTTTTTGGCAACCTCTATCACCTCAATGCTGAAGAAGAGCCTGAAAATCAAGACTATCCCAAGGATCCAGGCTTTAAGAAAAAATTTGGTCCGCGTGGCGTCATCCACAGCTTTGCAAATGGTCCAATTGTGGATACCGGTCCCCTCACCCGTAAACGAATGGAAACGATTGACGATGAGGTCATGGTTAAAACCCTAAACTTCATGGAATCTGCTAAGAAAGAAGATAAGCCTTTCTTCATCTGGTGGAACTCCACTCGAATGCATATTTTTACCCACCTAAAACCTGAGTCACGCGGTAAGACCGGTTTAGGTGTCTATGCCGATGGTATGGTGGAACATGATGGTCATGTGGGTCAGCTACTTGCTAAGCTCAAAGAATTAGGTTTAGATGAAAACACGGTCATCATGTACTCCACCGACAATGGTGCGGAGACATTCACTTGGCCCGACGGTGGCACCACCATGTTTAGGGGTGAAAAAAATACCAACTGGGAGGGCGGCTATCGAGTACCCGCAATGATTAAGTGGCCAGGCGTTATTACCCCGGGATCCATTAACAATAATATCGCTGCCCATGAAGACATGCTTCCCACCCTTCTTGCAGCAGCTGGCGACAAGACCGTAAAACAAGATCTTTTAAAAGGTCGCAAGATCGGTAATCGCACTTACAAAGTGCACTTAGATGGCTACGATTTGGGACCTTCCTTAAAAGGGGAATCGAAGACCTGGCCTCGTAGAGAATTTATCTACTGGACCGATGATGGCAGCGTCGCTGCGTTGCGATATGACAATTGGAAAATAACCTTCCTTCAACAAGAAGCTGAAGGGCTTGAGGTATGGCAAAAGCCATTTACCGTACTTCGGGCTCCCGCACTTACCAATCTTCGCATGGATCCCTTTGAGCGTGCTCAGCAAGAGAATGCAATGGGTTATCAGCGTTGGTACCTTGAACGGATGTTTGCGATTGCTCCAGCCGGCGCCTATGTGGGCAAATGGTTGCAAAGTTTTCGGGAGTTTCCGCCACGCCAGAAGCCTGGCAGCTTTAACTTAGATCGGGTCATGGAGTCAGTTACCCAAAACCAGAATAAGTGATCTCTTAAATTCAGATAATCACCCATCAATAGACTGCGTTGTTTAAACGCGGTCTATTTAAGATTTAGAAGTTACAGAGTTTTTTCGTGTTTGCTAGCGAAACGAATTATTTTGGCAAATGGCCCAAATGCTTCAAAATACGGATCACATCGGGTCCAATGTGGTCATAGAAATGGTACAGGCCTGAGCATAAGTAATTAAGACCCGGTTCACCATCTTTAGTCCTAATTAAGCGGTTTTTGGGACACTCGCCCCAACATAATGACAAATAATCACATTGCTTGCATTGCATAGGTAAGGTATCGCGTTTATCCATACCGAACTTCTCTTGTTCGGCAGAAAAAGCCATATCGCCCAAATGCTGATCAGCAATATTGCCTAGACGATACTCTGAATAAACAAAATGATCGCATGAGAAAACATCGCCATCGTGCTCTACGGCCAAACCTTTGCCACAAAACTCAGCCTGCGTGCACGTTTGCGCGGGCATACCTGCTGCCTGGGCAATAGCAGTCTCAAATAAATTAACATGAACACGACCAAAATCAGTCGCCAACCATTCATCCCAAACACCGGATAAAAAGAATCCGTAATCATCCGGATCAACTGACCAGTCGGTCACAACGGATAATGGATGAACCGGCTTGGCCCGCTCGGAGTCCTGTATTGGAGCCGATGAAAAATCCAT
>JBEDHB010000065.1:0-7548 GCA_041174325.1 Pseudomonadota bacterium | reverse complement strand
TTGGGTTAATCTGGCCTGGGGTGGTGCACTTTTAATTACGTTTGCGGTTCTTAGTTTAAATATTTTGGCTCGTGTCGTATTGCGAGAAAAGGTTAAAGTATGACAATGATGAAAACGATGTTCCATACGGATATTAATCAGACCGTTGACCAGCAATCGGGTGAACAAGTTGCTATTGCCCTCAAGATTAAGGACTTAAACTTTTTCTATGGCAGTTTTCAGGGTCTCAAAAATATTAATTTGGATATCCTAGAGCGCAAGGTTACGGCTTTCATTGGCCCATCTGGCTGTGGCAAATCGACTTTGTTGCGAACCTTAAATCGGATGTATGACCTTTATCCTGGTCAGCGCGCAGAGGGTGAGATTACCTTCTATGGTGAGAATATTCTGGAAAAGGGCAAAGACGTTAACTTGCTTCGCTCCCGAATCGGGATGGTATTCCAAAAGCCGACGCCATTTCCGATGTCGATCTATGAGAACATCGCCTTTGGTGTTCGCCTTTATGAGCGCTTATCGAAGGCGGAGATGGATGAGCGGGTTGAGTGGGCATTGAATAAAGCCGCCCTGTGGAATGAGGTCAAAGACAAGCTCAATCAAAGTGGCTTATCCCTATCGGGAGGCCAACAGCAGCGCCTGTGTATTGCGCGTGGCGTGGCAGTGAAGCCATCGGTTCTGTTGTTGGATGAGCCAACATCGGCTCTAGACCCAATTTCAACGGCTAAGGTTGAGGAGTTAATTAATGAGCTCAAAAAGGACTACACCATTGCGATTGTGACTCATAATATGCAACAAGCTGCGCGTGTTTCTGATTTCACCGCTTATATGTATTTGGGTGAGCTCATTGAATACGGCAAAACCGATGAAATATTTATCAAACCGAAACGAAAAGAAACGGAAGATTACATCACAGGACGTTTTGGTTAGCGAGGAGAAGCAATGAACGACCGCCACTTATCATCACAATTTGACGAGGACTTAAATTCTTTATGTAGCAAGCTACTTAAAATGGGTGGCTTGGTAGAGTCGCAGGTTGAAGTTGCCATGCGCGGATTCTCGGAGACTAATATTGATTTATGTAACCAAGTGATTGAGCGGGAGAAATCAATTAATACCCTCGAGGTTGAAATTGATTCAGCGTGTACTGAACTAATTGCTCGTCGTCAACCGACAGCACGTGACTTGCGATTGGTCATGGCGATTTCTAAGGCGATTACCAATCTTGAGCGCGCAGGCGATGAGGCAGAAATTGTGGCTAAGCGTGCCAAGCGAGTGATAGAGCAAGCACCCAATTACAAAATAAATGCTGCCGAGATTAAGCTCTCTGGTCAAATGGCGATTGATCTTTTACGTCGGTCTTTGGACTGTTTTGCCCGCCTTGATGCTGCATCTGCTGCCAAAGTCGTTGAGGACGATAAACAAATTGATGAAGAATTCAGAGGCTTTGTGCGTAAGTTAATAACGTATATGGCGGAAGATCCAAAGATGATTTCAACTGGCCTGGATCTATTATCGATTGCAAAAGCCATTGAGCGGATTGGTGATCACTCAAAAAATATTGCGGAGTTTGTAATTTACATTGTAAAGGGCGCTGATGTTCGTCATGTACCGCATGATGACCTCGTCCGCGAAGCCACCAAATAGCCATGTCACATCGTATTCTGGTTATTGAAGATGAACCTTCGATTGCAGAACTGATTGCGATTAATCTTACTCACTCAGGATTTACTGTGGAGCGTGCCCTACAGTCTGAGGAGGGTCTTCAAAAAATGAAGTCCCATAAACCCGATTTGCTAATTCTGGATTGGATGATGCCTGGTAAGTCGGGAGTTCAATTTACCAAGGAGCTGCGAGCCAGTCCTGAGTTGCAAAATATTCCCATCTTAATGCTGACCGCGAAGGGTGCGGAAGCCGATAAGATCCAGGGGCTGGATTCTGGGGCGGATGATTATGTCACGAAGCCATTTTCTCCAAAAGAGCTGATTGCTCGGGTAAAGGCACTATTACGACGTAATACTGTCTTAGGAATGAGTGACGATGTATTAAAACTCGGCCCCATTCAATTGGACCCTGTCACCCATCGCATTATCGTTACGCATCCCGGAGAGAAAGAGCAGTCGCTCAATCTGGGTCCCACGGAATTCCGCCTTCTGCAGTTCTTTATGGGCAATCCAGAACGAGTTCATACCCGCTCTCAACTCTTGGATAGAGTCTGGGGTGATCAGGTCTATATCGAAGAACGTACCGTTGACGTTCATATTAAGCGCTTACGTGCAGCCTTATCCGAAGCGAATTGCGACCAATACATCGAGACCGTGCGCGGTAGCGGTTATCGGATCACCAAGAACCCCGGTTAGGTTATTTGCCTAATTTTTGAGCATCTCCATAAGATGCTCTAAGATGTTGCCATGCTTTCTGGATTTTTACGTCTCATCCCAATCCTTCTGCTCGCCGGCATTGCTGGCTTAGTCGGTGAGTCGTTTGTGGGTGATGAACTTGGCTGGCTCCTTGCGGTATTCATTATCGTCTTTAGCCTTTTCATCGCTTACGTCAATCAATCCCGCTTGGATACTTTTGTTAAAGGCGCTGGGATCTCTCATCTGTCTGGATTTGGTGGCGCTTGGGCTGAGATCTTTTTTAAGCTCCAGCGCATTGTTACCGGCTTGCGTAAAGACATTGAGCAGGCAGAGCGCCAGCATAAACGCTTTATTGAGGCCTTTCAGGCATCCCCCAATGGCATTGTGATGCTCGACGATCAGGATCAAATCGAGTGGTGCAATGCGATTGCAGAACGCTTTTTGGGGATTGAGCTCAAACGGGATGTCTTGCAACGGATTCATTACATCGTTCGCAAGCCTGAGTTTGTGCAATACATCACTGAGCGCCACTATGAGGAGCCTATTGTTTTGGAGAAAATGAGCGGCTCAAACCTCATTTTGCGTCTACAAGCTTTTCCATTCTCTGAGAACCGGCGCTTAGTCCTGATTCAGGATATTACCGATTTAAGTAAGGCCGATGCGATGCGACGTGACTTTGTTGCTAACGTCTCGCATGAGATGCGCACACCGCTCACGGTCATGATGGGTTTTCTGGAGACGGTCCAAACGCTTGACCTTCCACCTGAGCAAAAGACGCAATACCTTGAAATGATGATGGATCAGGGTAAGCGCATGAAAAACTTAGTTGAGGATCTCTTGACTCTGGCAAATCTTGAGGCTAATCCTCAGCCAGCACCCCTTAATAATGTTTCCATGAGCTACTTGATGGCACTCATCAAAAATGATGCTTATGCCTTATCGCAAGGTAAACACGCGCTTAACATTAATCTCAATACACCGTGTAATTTATTGGGTGAGGAACGTGAAGTTCTTTCCGCCTTTAGTAATTTGGTTTCCAATGCAATTCGTTACACGCCAGAGCGAGGGTCAGTCACAGTTTCGTGGTGTATCAATGCTGCTGGAGAGGGTGAGTTCTCGGTCACCGATACGGGTCCTGGGATTTCATCGGAGCACATTCCACGCTTAACGGAGCGTTTCTATCGGGTTGATCGCAGCCGCTCGCGCGAGACCGGTGGCACTGGCTTAGGCTTAGCGATTGTGAAGCATGTGGCAAGCCGCCATCAAGCTCAGCTAGTGGTTGAGAGTACGCTTGGCAAGGGCAGTACCTTTACCCTACGTTTTCCCCCCGAACGAATTTCTTAAGTAACTCGAGTTGGCCCACGATCGGGGTTTGATTGATCCGTGGTTTGCTCTTGACGTAACTACCGTCAGCCTTCATGAGCCATGCTGAGGCATTGTCTTTGAGCAAAATCATTAAGCCCTCATTAATCACGCGTTGTTTTAGTTTGGGATCTTTGACTGGGAATGCCACCTCAACACGGCGTAGGAGATTACGCTCCATCCAATCCGCACTGGATAGATAGACCTGCTCAGAGCCATGATGGTAGAAGTAGTAAATGCGGTGATGCTCTAAAAAGCGACCGACGATCGAACGCACCTTGATGTTCTCGGACAGACCCTTTACTCCGGGGCGCAGAGCGCAGACCCCGCGCACAATGAGATCGATCTTGACCCCAGCTTGCGAGGCTTTGTAGAGCTCCTCGATGATGGTCTTTTCTAAAAGCGCATTCATTTTGCCGATGATGCGTGCCTTCTTACCTTGCTTAGCCGCTTTGGTCTCGGCGCGGATGTGATGCACCAGTTGCTCGAGCATGGTGAAGGGGGCTTCCCACAGTTCCCGGGTCTCGAGTTGCATCCCGGTGCCGGTGAGTTGCTGAAAAACCTGATGCACGTCCTTGGTGATCAGTGGATCGCAGGTCATCAAACCAAAATCGGTATAGAGCTTAGCGGTACGAGGGTGGTAGTTGCCCGTTCCGAGGTGTGCATAACACACCAGCGCGGTCTTACCGGACTTATGGATTTTCTCTTTACGAACGATGAGTAGCAACTTGGCATGGCATTTATGACCGACCACGCCATACACCACATGCGCCCCCACTTCCTCCAACCGAGCCGCCCAATTGATATTCGTTTGTTCCTCAAAACGCGCAAGGAGCTCGAGCACCACTGTAACCTCTTTGCCATTTTGGGCTGCCTCAATGAGCGCTTCCATGACCGGCGATTTATCGCCAGTCCGGTACACCGTTTGCTTAATTGCTAATACCTGAGGATCTCGGCTGGCCTCGCGTAAGAGGTCTAAGACAGGCTCAAAGCTCTCATAGGGATGATGCAAGAGCAGATCAGACTGTTTGATACGCTGAAAGAATGAGATCGCTCCGTTGCCTGCCCCACGTTTAAATGGGATGGCTGGCGCATGAGATTTAAAGACAAGCTTTGGCTGATCAACTAAATCAGGCAGTTGAGCAAGGCGCACTAAATTGACTGGACCATTCACTCGGTAGCAATCGCGTATGTCGAGATTATTTTCTTTGCACAAGCGCTGCAACAAGCCATCCGGAATAGTGATATTGGCCTCAAGTCTTACTGCATCGCCCAAGTGGCGGGTTGGCAGTTCACCTTGTAAGGCTTGGCGTAGGTCGGTGATCTCGTCATCGGATACAAAGAGATCGGAGTTACGCGTTACCCGAAATTGATAGCAGCCTAGTACTTCCATGCCTGGAAATAGATGACCAACAAAGGCCTGAATAAACGATGATAAAAAGACAAACGTATCTTGATCACTCCCTAGGCGTTTAGGCATTTTGACCAGGCGAGGCAGTGAGCGCGGAGCTTGCACGACAGCAAGATTAGCCTTACGGCCAAACGCATCTTTACCCTCGAGCTGAACAATAAAGTTTAGACTCTTATTGATGACGCGCGGGAAGGGATGAACGGGATCGAGCGCAATGGGCGTCAGAAGGGGAAAGAGTTCTTCTCTAAAGAAGTCTTCTGCCCAAACGCGCTGTTCGCTATTCCAGTAATCGGGTAGCAAAAACTGAATACCCGCTTTGCGTAGTTGCGGAAGCAATACCTGTTGATAAAGATGGTATTGGCGATCGACCAATGCATGGGCGTGTTGCGAGACCAACTCATAAGTCTGCGAAACGGTACGACCGTCAGAGCCCATTTTTAAGGGGTTATCGATGAGTTGTTCCTTGATACCCGACATCCGAATCTCAAAAAACTCATCGAGATTGCTCGAGACAATGCTCAGAAAGCGAATGCGCTCCAAGAGGGGGATCTTCGGATCCTCGGCTTGCGCCAGAACCCGTGAATTAAACTCGAGGATACCGATTTCACGGTTGAGTAATAAAAGTGACATATCTCTTTATATTTCACAAATGTGTCACTTTTATTTCATACGATAATAATCCTTGACCATAATAGAATCCAAAATACCGTGTCTAAGACCAGCATCCCCAATAAGCCCGGACTAGACCTAGTGGCCGCCGTTGACCTTGGCTCGAACAGCTTTCGACTGCTCATCTGCCAAGCTTACATTACCCCCTCAGGGATGCAGCTACGCACCATCGATACCTTGCGTGAGCCGGTCCGTTTGGCAGCAGGCTTAACTCCTGGTAAGGTCTTGGATGACGAGGCGATGGAGCGGGGTTTAGGGGCTATTCGGCGCTTTGGTGAGCGCTTACGGGGCTTTCGGCCAGAACAGGTGAGGGCCGTTGCCACCAATACCTTGCGAGTGGCGCGTAATGCCCAAAAGTTTGTACAAGAAGCCCAGGTTGCCTTGGGGTTCCCGATTGAGGTAATTGCCGGGGTCGAAGAAGCACGCCTCATTTATATTGGTACCTCGCATGAAGCACCAGCGGTGTCTGGTAATCGCTTGGTGATCGATGTGGGTGGCGGCTCAAGTGAGTTCATCATCGGAAAAGGCTACGAGCCTAAGCTCTTAGAGAGTCTTTACATCGGCTGTGTATCGCATAGCATTCGTTTTTTTCCAAACGGCGCGATCGACCCCCATGCATTTAAAGAGGCAGAGCTAGCTGCACGCCGAGAAGTGCAAGTGATTAAAGGGCGATTTAGTAAATCGGGTTGGAATCAAGTCATTGGCTCTTCGGGAACCGCACGCGCCTTGGCAGATTTGATTGCTGATAACAAACTAAATGGCCAGGTTGAGAAACCTACTCTTGATCCCTTTGATCGAGGCAGTGCTGTCATGATTACCCTCCAAGGCCTCAAGGGACTTAAGAGGCGCCTTCTGGATTTTGATCACATCGATCGCGTCAATCTCATCAACCTTAAGGATGATCGACGTCCGGTCTTACCGGGTGGACTATCGATCATGCTGGCCATCTTTGATGAGCTTGGAATCGAGCGTATGGAGGTCAGTGATGCGGCATTACGCGTGGGCGTGCTCTACGACCTTTTGGGGCGTACCCAGCATGATGATATGCGCTTTGTAACCGTTGAGCAGTTTATGCAACGCTACGCGGTTGATCGTGAGCAGGCTCATCGCTTAGGGACGCTGGCTGCGGACTTTTTAGCCCAATTACCCAAACCCAATCATGAGAGTCGCACTGATAATCTCGCGTTACTCGGTTGGTCAGCTAACTTACACGAGGTGGGATTATCGATCTCGCATAACGGGTATCACAAGCACTCGGCTTACATCGCCGCCAATGCGGATATGCCAGGGTTCTCCAAGAATGATCAAGCTCGACTAGCCGCATTACTTCTGGGGCATACAGGCAAACTTGGCAAACTCTCGAACAATGCCAACTTTACCGACTGGCGGATGTTATTCTGCATCCGGCTAGCGCATGTCTTATGCCGCTCACGCATGGATGAGCATCTGCCGAAAGTGAGGGTGAAGAACCCTAACAGCGAGACCTTTGAGGTGGCAATTGATCGACAGTGGGCAAATGCCCACCCCTTAACGGAGTTCAGTCTGCGTAAAGAAGCGGCGGAGTGGGAACGAATTGGGTACCGCTATACCCTAAAGCTAACCGATTAGTCCGACTTTTCTAGAAAATGCTTCGCGTAGCGCGGATTCATTTCTGAGAGGCGCAACATCGTGAGTAGATCAGCGGTGTTGAAGTCGGGATCCCAAGCGGGCGCGCTACAAATCTTAGCCCCAAGTTTCAGGTAGCCCTTAATG